>JAGYNX010000173.1 GCA_018399855.1 Spirochaetota bacterium | reverse complement strand
ATTATCTGCACACCGGCAACGTGCTTGTACACATGATTAAAAAATACGATAAATGCGCCATAAAGGGTGGACGAAGAGAATCGCACCTTTATCACGTAAAGGTCTCGATAATTACCCGCGATCATTTGTTTTGCCTTATCCATGTCGCCATGGGTATAATGCTGGGCAATATTTAATTTTTTTGTTTGATCAGATAATGACTGAAATGCATTATCAATTTCAGTGCCCATATGTCAGCTTCCCTCTTTACGCTGAAGGACCAGCCTGATCCTGTCAAGTACCTGCTTTCTTTGAACAGGTTTCAATATGTAGTCGGCTGCTCCCATCTGGAGAAGGTCTTTCAGCACACCTTTTGTAGTATCCTCGCTGATGAAAACAATCTTTGCCTTAGGGTCCTTTTGACGTAACTCGAAAAGAAGCGCGTACCCGTCAACATCGGGCATATCAAGGTCGGTGGTGATCAGATCCAGGTCAGCGGCAAGCTTATCATATAATTTCAACGCTTCGGCACCATTTCGAACCGATGCGATTATTTCGTACCCTTCTGATTCAAGTATCTGTACGATCTGTTTTCGATGAAAATCCTTGTCATCCACCACCATTACTTTATACGGCAACCCGTTGGGCTTCACACCATCGGGCCTTTTCGGGTTCAAATTGGGAAAATCATGATTGCTTTTCATACTGCTCCTCCCTGAAATCACTATAACACATCTGCACACATGCAGATTTTAACAAAATAAGTCAAGAGATATTATTCTGCCATTATAAAGTTATAATATTATACGAGTTCTCACCCAGGCCAATAGTTTCCCCGTATTCGAACAGGTGTTCCCAGTCAATTGGAAACATGGCACGTATGTTATCCATAGCAGGATCTTTATCCGCTATTCGAGAGCCCGAGAGTGGCTGTGCCGCGTTTATCATATCCACTGATGCCCTGTCAATGGCCACGGGATCTGTAGATGCCAGTATACCGATATCCGCCACCACGGGCATATCATTCCAGTATACGCAATCACATTCAGGGGTCACGTTCATTATAAAGTTAAAGTATACTATCTTCTCCTTTTTCTGGTCGTTCACCCCCTTCACGTATTCCACGGTTCGCTCCTGCAACGCGTTTTTATCCGTTTTCCACATTACCGGTATGGCATCGTAAGGACATATAACCGTGCATTCTCCACATCCGATGCATATTTCACTATCTATGAAAGCTTTTTTCTCATCATTAAAAGAGATAGCGTCAACCGGGCATCTTTTTATACACATACCACATGATTCACATTTCTTCTGTTTTACTTTAGGCTTTATCTCTGAATGTAAAGACTGTTTCCCCGAGGGAGGAGCGCATCCCATCGCAACATTTTTTATGGCACCACCAAAACCGAATAACTCGTGGCCTTTCACATGGGACACAACGATCATGGCATCAGCTTCCTGTATGGCGGATGCCACTTTCACTGAAGAATAATGTTTACCTTTTACGGGTACTTCAACAAAATCATTTCCCCGAATGCCGTCGGCAATAATAACCGGTGCCCCAAGTGTAATCTGGTTGAAGCCGTTCATCTCCGCGTTTTTCAGATGATCTATGGCATTACTCCTGTTACCCCTGTAAAGGGTATTGGTATCGGTCACAAAGGGAGTACCCCCACACTCCGAGGCAAGTGTTACAAACACCCGCAACAGGGGTGGAGGAAGAAAAGCCAGGTTCCCATATTCTCCAAAGTGGGTTTTAATAGCCACAAAATCCTTGTCAGTAATCTTCTCATGGTATCCGGCTTTTAAAAACAACTTTCGTATCTTGCTTGCCATATTGTCCTGGCTGCTCATTTTCATGTCAGTAAAATACACATCGCTCATTGGCATAATCTCCTGTTTTCATAGTTAATGGAATATCCTGATAATATCGTAAAACCTTTTTTTGTCAATAACCATTATAATTTGTAGTAAAAATCAAATTTCCTGCTCCAGCAAAACACTATATTCTTCCGAATATGGTAGTATACCATAAAAGTTATTGATTATTCTGTAATGATGCTGCATACTGCATCAATATTCTTTCAAGAGAGGAGCAGGCAACGTTCCTTTCGAAGGTAAAATAAACATGATACTGGAAGGATCTCAACAAATCGAAAACAATCCTATTGTCCTGAATCCGAAAAATTACAGGGAAGCTATTGATAACAACAATGATTTTTACCTGCAATTTTCCGTGTTCACACCCAAAGCTGAATCACACCTTATTAAGGTACTGCACCTGTATCTTGAAAAGCTTGATCTGCTTTACCTGAAGGACATGCTGGTAACTATTATTAAAGAACTGATCAACAATGCCATAAAAGCCAATGCCAAACGTCTGTATTTCAAGTCCAGGAACATGGACATCACGAAAAAGGACGAATACCGTCAGGGTATGGAAGACTTCAAGGATGATGTGTTTGTGAAAGGTTCTGATTTACTGCAGAAACTGGCAGATTCCAAACTGGTTGTTCGGGTTTTCTTCAAGGCGGAAAAAGAAAACTTTCGGATAAATATTATAAACAATATACCAATACTTGAAGAAGAACTGAACAAGATCCATGCGCGACAGAAAAAAGCCTATTCATATGCGGATATCTCTGACGCCTTTGATGACGTACTTGACGATTCAGAAGGAGCGGGACTCGGGCTTATAATGGCCCTTATGCTTTTCAAGAACGCCGGGTTTCCCCCCGATGCCTTCGAAATGAAGACGGATGGTAAATTCACTATTGCTGCCATCAAGCTTTCAACCACGTTAATTGACACCAGTTCACAGAGAAAGATTGCAGAAGAAATATCCAATGAAGTGGAAAACCTTCCTTCTTTTCCAGAAAATATACTGGAAATACAGCGGTTATGTACCAACCCGGAGGCAACCATTAAGGACATCTCAAACGCAATAAAACGCGACCCCGGGTTAACCACCGCGATTCTTAAACTGGCAAATTCTGCCGGGTATATTACCTCCAAGCGGGTTGAAACCATTGAAGAAGCCGTAAAGATTATCGGCACCAAGGGAATTAACACCCTGCTGGTTGCAAGCGGTGTACAGGAAATAATGGGGGCCAGGTACAAGAAGTTTGAAACCATCTGGAAAAACTCCTATAAAGCAGCCTTCTATTCACAGAATATTGCCATGCAAATAAAAAAGACAAAGCTGAGCGAGTTTGCCTATCTTGCCGCCCTGCTTTCGGATATTGGACAGATAGTTCTGCTGTCAATCAAGCCCGATGAAATTCAGAGACTTCGTGAAATAGCGGGGCTTAAAGATATGTCCGAAACCAATCTTCTTGAAGAAATATCACTGGGGATCAGTCATTCTACCCTGGGAAGCATTATCTGCCAGAAATGGCATTTTAACGAGGCACTGGTAAAGGCAATAGAGTTTCATCACAGGCCCCACATGGCACCAGAAAAATTCAGAGACCTGATTTATATCGTATACCTGGGATACGTGTATAACAGTATCGAAACCAAAAATTTCAGGTTCGAGATAGTGAATGATGATGTTCTTCACTACTTTAACATTCAAAAACGTGAAGAGTTCGACAGGTTGCACAATATACTCAAAGATGCCTACGAAATGCATATTGAAGAGAAGTCACAAAAAGCACCTGAGAATAATGAGTAACCCCGTTCAGTAATTTTGCTTGACTATCCATTTGCGACACTGTAGTACTCAGTGAACAGTACACATGATATGTTACATTTGAGGGAGATATCGTATGCATTTTCAGGACATAATAGCAACATTACACAAGTACTGGTCAAACCAGAACTGTATAGTCATACAGGGATACGACCTGGAAGTGGGAGCCGGCACCTTCAATCCATCAACCTTTTTGCGATCATTGGGACCAGAACCCTGGAACGTGGCCTATGTTGAACCTTCACGACGCCCCACAGACGGAAGATACGGCGACAATCCCAACAGGCTGCAGCATTACTACCAGTATCAGGTTATAATGAAACCCTCACCAGAAAACATACAGGAACTCTACCTTGATTCACTCCGGCACCTTGGCATACAACTGGAAGAGCATGACGTACGATTCGTCGAAGATGACTGGGAATCCCCTACCCTGGGTGCTGCCGGTCTGGGCTGGGAGGTATGGCTGGATGGCATGGAGATCACCCAGTTTACCTATTTTCAGTTATGCGGCAGTATCGAGCTTGATCCTATACCAGTAGAACTTACCTATGGTATTGAAAGAATCTGCATGTATATACAGGGAGTAGACAACGTATTTGACATACAGTGGAACGATGATCTCACTTACCGGGACGTGCATCACAGAAGTGAATTTGAGTTTTCTCATTATAACTTCAACGTGGCAGATGTAGATCTTCACTTCAAACTGTTTGATATGTACGAGAAGGAATGCCTTGCAATACTTGAATTTGAATCTATTGATCTGGTGTTGCCCGCCTATGATTACGTGTTAAAATGTTCACACGTATTCAATATCCTGGATGCCCGGGGGGCCATATCAGTTACAGAAAGGGTGGGATATATCGCCAGGGTGCGTAACCTTGCAAGGAAGTGTGCTGGAAAATACCTTCAAACCCGAGAAGCAATGGGATTCCCATTACTTTCCCAACAGAAGATAACGAGTTAACACAATATGCAGCGCGGATTAAAAAACCTGGAAGCATATCTATCACGGCATGACAGGTTCATAATATCCACACATGAAAGTTCAGACGCCGACGGCCTTGGAGCTGAGATCGCCTTCGCAGAACTGCTCACCCACCTTGGCAAAGAATCAATAATACTCAATTCTGACCCAATTAACGAAAAATTTACTTTTATAGACCATGACAGCGAAATCCGGATATTTTCCCCTGAACATACCATTGACGATAT
>JAGYNX010000172.1 GCA_018399855.1 Spirochaetota bacterium | reverse complement strand
CCTTCATGTACCCCTTGAAGAGATACTAACCGCCCTTGCCCTGAGTAGAAAATCGATATGGCAGCATGTAATCAGGAAAAGAATACTGGCCTCACCTCTTGAAATATACACTTCTCTTGAGTTGAACAACCGGATAATATTTTGTTATGACAGGGTTATATACAACCTCACCCGTGGATATTGCGTATGAAGTTAAAATAACAAACGCGCTGCCTTTTCGGGCAGCGCGTTTGTTATACTTGTGAGGAGGTTGAAAATTATATGTGTAATTACGCGCTTTGTCGCTTTTTTTCTTTAATTTTCTCAAGCACCCTGGTCTGGGCATCCTTCGGGAGCGGTGTATATCTTGAAAACTCCATCGAATAATTGGCACGCCCGCTGGTCATGCTCCTTAACTGGGTGGCATACCCGAACATCTCCATGAGAGGTACAAATCCGTTCACCTTCTGGGCGCCTTTTCTGAATCGTCTCATTGATTCAACACGTCCACGACGTCTATTGAGATCGCCGATAACATCTCCGATATAATCATCGGGGGTGTTTATCTCGATTTTCATTAACGGTTCCAGCAGAACCGGTGCCGCTTTCATAAACGCCTCCTTGAAACATATGGACGCACATGTACGGAATGCCATGTCAGAAGAGTCCACCGCATGAAAACTTCCATCAAGCAAAACAACCTTTACATCAACAATTGGAAATCCGGCAAGAATGCCTTCTTCCAGGGTTGCCTTAACCCCTTTCTCAACTGAAGGGATAAATTCTGCAGGTATGGCACCACCCTTGATGTGGTCAGTAAACTCGAATCCTTTTCCCGGATTGGGCTCAATTCTAAGTTCACAGTGTGCATACTGTCCCTTACCACCAGTCTGTTTTGAATATTTCAACTCATTTACCGCTTCAGCGGTAATTGCTTCCCTGTAGGAAACAGAAGGTTCACCTACTTCAACATCTACGCCGAACTCGTGCTTTATACGGTCCACGATAATTTCAAGATGCAGCTCTCCCATTCCAGCGATAATGGTCTCATCCGTTTCTTCATCAACCCTTACTGTGAAGGAAGGATCCTCCATGGAAAGTTTGCGCAGGGCAATTCCCAGCTTTTCTTCTTCTTTTTTGGAAGTAGGCGATACCTGCAGATCGATAACTGCCGGGGGCACATATATAGATTCAAGCAAAAGCTGATTCTTCATGTCACACAGCGTATCACCCGTTTTGGTCACCTTCATCCCTATCAGGGCAACGATCTCACCGGGACCCGCTGACTCGATTTCTTCCCGCTCTTTGGCCTTGATCTTCATAATACGGCCAATACGTTCTGTTTTCTCTTTTGTAGCATTATAGACCTGCATACCGCTTTCAAGCTTTCCAGAATAAATCCTGATAAAAGTCTGCTGTCCCACGTATGGGTCATGAATCAGCTTGAATGCAAGGGCTGCGAAGGGATCACTGGCTGAAGGATGCCTTGCGTGGGTTTTCTCAGGACTTTCGATGTCTGTTCCGAATATCGCACCCACGTCAACCGGTGATGGAAGGTAATCCACAACAGAGTCAAGAAGAAGCTGAACGCCCTTATTCTTGTACGCGGCACCACACAGTACCGGGGTAATGAGAAGCTTCAGTGTTGCGTCCCTGGCTGCCCTTTTGAGCATATCTTCTGGAACATCTTTCTCTTCCAGAAACAGTTCCATAACGTCTTCATCATAATCTGCAAGCTTCTCAACTAAGAACTGCCTGGCTTCTTCACATTTCTCTTTATATTCTTCAGGTACATCTTCTACTGATCTCTCGAACTCCCTGAAAATTACCGCTTTACGGGCTATAACATCTATAGTTCCCAGGAAATCATCTTCGGCCCCCATGGGCAGGTGAAAAGGTACCGGGTTGGCATCAAGGTATTTTTCCATCTGGGCAACGACCTCGTAAAAGTCGGCACCAACACGGTCCATCTTGTTGATAAAGGCTATCCTGGGTACATGGTACCTGTCTGCCTGGTTCCAAACCGTTTCACTCTGCGGTTCAACACCACCAACAGCACAAAATAGTGCTACCAGTCCATCTATTACCCTGAGTGATCTTTCTACTTCAACGGTAAAGTCAACGTGGCCTGGTGTATCTATAATATTAATATTATAACCATCCCAGTAGCAGGATATGGCGGCAGAGGCAATAGTAATCCCCCGCTCCTGTTCCTGTTTCATGAAGTCCATTGTTGCCTGGCCGTCATGTACTTCGCCGAGCTTACGTGTGGTACCTGAAAAGTACAGTACACGTTCAGTAACGGTTGTCTTACCTGCGTCAATATGCGCGGCAATTCCGATATTTCTTAATTTCTGTAGTGACATAGTTTTATTACCTCAAAATATTTGTTTCTATAATATAAGAATCACAGAAAAACAGCATTGCATCTTTTGCATGTAGGGATTAATTAAAGAAAGAAAAGACCTGGAGTAGATATGTGTTACATAAAATAGTTTCCCCACGAACTGCGTGACGTTCGCTATGTCCTGCGTTAGACTAAAAACAGCCCTTCAATATATCAGGGCTGCGATTGCTATCATAGCATCACCAACAACTTCCTTCAATAATAGCACAATTATCATTAAAATAATGATAATTTTATGAATTTTCCATAAAAATGATTACAGAGGAGATGCCATAGTGGGAAAAAGAGTACTAATGTCAAGTTTTTTTACTCAGAACTTACAATTTTCATTACATCAAGCATAACACGCGAATGATGGGCATACGAGGACGAAGGGTATTCCCTGATCAGGCGTGAAAATATGGCAGAAGCCCTGTCGGCATCACCCATTTTCTTGTAACAGATACCCATTTTATACATCCCCCGAATACCATTTTCTGAACCCGGATATTCTTCCAGCAGTGACCTGTATACTTTGGCAGCCCTTTTATACCTGAATCGCTGAAAATACACATTTGCGATCATCCTGTACGCCTCCCCCCTGTGCGCGCCATGCAGATATAATTCAAGGTATTCATGCAGGTTTTCCAGCGCCCTGTCATACTGTTCCAGCTCGAAAAAATATTTCCCCTGGTCAAACTTCATCTGGTCGGCCATGCGTTCCATGTTCATCGAAGAATCAACCGGCTTCTGTTCTTCCTGTGCGAATCCGATACCATATACGCAGACTATCAACAATAATGTGAGAAATATTTTAAACCTCTTCACTGGCGATCTCCTCAACAAGGGCTGAAAACAGTGTAATAACATCAGAATTGGTTTTTCTCAGGTTTCTTCCCAGTTGTAATGCGATGGCACGGGTTATTTCAAGACCTAACCGGGGATTCTCATCTCCGAATTTTATAAACTTATTTCTCTTAATAATCAGGCAATCACAATCCGTTTTCGCCATAACCGTGGCAGAACGGATATCATTATCTATCATGGCCAGTTCACCCACGTACACTCCCCCCGCTGAAGCATCAAGGGAGGTCACCGTATACAATTCATTCTGAATGGTTTTCTTCAATATTTCAATCTGGCCATTCATGATAATGAACAGTTCATCACCATATTCACCTTCTCTTATTACGGTTTTTCCCTTTTTTATCTTTCGCTGCACGCACATCCCGGCAATTTTCTCCATTACCGCGTTATCTTTCGCGAACATTTTAAAGAATGATACTTTCTTCAGATTTTCAATTATTACTGGATCCATCACTATGTCCTTCAATTATGATAGCCTTCGTGTAATTCTTAATTTCATAATTGCCATTGGGATTCATAACAGGATAATTGGCCACAAGGCTTTTCACATCTTTCAGGTTGTCAACAAGCTTGGAAATATCCGGGGTTTTCTGAGCTTCCTGCAATGCCTTGCGTTTACGCAGGTAGAAATTTCCAGTATTCTCAAGAAGACCTATCAGCACAGTCCGGTTTTTATTGAAAAGATATCTATAAAGCTCATCGTATTTTTTCCCCACGTACTCATGTGGTATGTCCAGTGTATTAACCTGAACCCGGCTGGTTACGTCAAGAAGCTCGCTTATGATATGTGATATTCCACTGCCCGCCGAGGCATTGGCAATGAGAGACTTGTTATACTCACTTGACAGCACGATCTCATCACAGTTAGAAAAACGCAGGTACCGCTCAAACTTGGGATCAATTATCTCGGCACATGTATATACCATCTTCGACATGGCTTTAATAGTAATAACTGCCATGACAGTATGAGAATCCACTTCCTGCACCGAACCACTGTTCAATATATCCGCAACAACCAGCACCTTCTTCGCCTGTTTTATGTTGGCCCGGTTAAGCACCTGCTCATCGATATAATCGCCATATATAAAATTTATCTGTTTGAATTCATTATCAGCCTTCAGATTTTCAATGGTTTCCGGGTCGGCCATATTGATAAGTACGATCTCGGAGACAAGGAAATCGGTATTCTTCTTCATTATATTGTGCAAAATGGCTGTCATGTCCCGTTTCCATCCGCAGATAATAAAATGGTTTTTCAACTTCAATTGTTTCAAACCCCTTCCCTCCTTTAGCTGTTTCTCTACAAGGGCTGAAGCGATATTACCTGTTATCACTCCTACCAGCGCGATGCCGAAAAACATCATGAGAATTCCAATAACCCTGCCCGCTGTGGATACGGGATAATAATCCCCATAGCCAACCGTTGTAGAGGTCACTATGGCCCACCAGATTGAATCTTCGTATGTCCGTATATTGCTTGATCTGTCAGGGTCTTCCACCCTGATCCCTTCTTCGTTTGTGGTATACACCACATGGCTGCGCTCGGTAACAAATATTGCTACAGAAAACACAGCAAGTATCAAAAATCCCACAAAAAACAGCTTGAACGCAAAATTGTGTGCAATGCTTTTCAGTACATGCCTGAGAGTGGGATTGGCCAATGCCGATCGTATTTTTTCCA
>JAGYNX010000171.1 GCA_018399855.1 Spirochaetota bacterium | reverse complement strand
ACCGCCGTCGGCCACAAGTATGTCGTCCTCCCCCAAATGCTTTTTAAGTTCCATGAGAAAGTGCAGGGGGTTGATATACTCGGTTTTTTCTTTTGATGTGGCAATGATTTTCTGTTCGCGTTCTACCTGCAGTGTGTGGATTTCCTCGTTCCATGATATCCATGATATTTTCGTTCGGGCAAATTCGCCGCTTAAAGCGTGTAAGAATAGAAAGGGATCGGAATGTATGCCGATATCCGGTTTGCGGTTCATCTTCAGTTGAGAACGGCTGCGGTTAACCGAGATCAGTGTTGCAGAGGAGGGGATTGTCCGGCCGTAATCAAGCCTGAAGTCGGCAGGCATGCCCGCCAGCAATACACAATCTGCCCGTTTTAAAATCTCTGATCTTTTGTGCCGCATTAACAGGGGATGATCTTCACCCAGAAGTCCCCGTGCCATGCCGGTAAGGTATACGGGAACCTGTACTTCCTCGATGGCTCTTATCAGCTGCGGTATTTTACCCGGATCAAGCATAACCTGGCTGCCGGCGATCATGACCGGTTGTGAGCTTGAAAAGATGGTTCTGGCTGCCTTGCGAACCTGGCGATTGCTGATACCCTGCAGCCGGGTGTCTACGGTACCTGTTTCAAGGGATTCAAGGTCACATGAAAAAATTGTATCCACGTGACGGTTCAGGTACCATCTCATGATCTTTGCCCTGATGCTGTGAGAACCGGACGCGGTGCCGGCGGTGCCGTACCATGACCTCACCAGTTCTTCCTCGTAAAGCACATCTATGGGTATTTCTATGAATACCGGACCCGGCACTCCCGAATTGGCAACCGAGAAGGCATTTTCGAGCACGGGGGCAAGGTCGCAGTTCTTCTTGATGGAATAGGCTTTCTTTACCACCGGTTTTACGATGGACTGCTGGTGTATATCCTGCAGGGCCCCTCTTCCCTGCAGCACGGTGGGTGCCGCGCCGGCAATGAGTATCACCGGAGATTGAGCCATAAGGGCATTCTGCAGGGCGGTTACCGTGTTGGTGACCCCGGGGCCGGCAGTGACTATGGCAATTCCGGGTTTTCCGGACAGGCGGGCGCTGGCATCGGCGGCGTATACGGCGCTTGCCTCGTGACGGACATCAATAACACGGATCCCAGCTTCACGGGCGGCGGTGAGAATTGGTGCAATGTGGCCTCCGCAGAGGGTGAACAGGCATGTTGTGTTCTGTTCATGCAATACATTTGCTATTACGTTTCCACCATGCATTATGTTCTCTTTTCCAGTACATGAGCGTCGGTGATCAGGCAGTGGAAGGTGCCCGAGAACACCTCGTCATCTCCCCTGGTGATTTTTACATCCACGATATTTCGCATCCCCTCTTTGGCGGTAATCTTGCCGCATGCCTGCAGCACGTTACCGGTCACAACGGGTTTTATGAAGTATACCTCTGCCCTGGCCAGCACTACGTTGGGATGATTAACCGCCAGCATGGCGGCATAATCAGCCATGCCAAAGATAAAGCCCCCGTGGGTAAGGCCGTAATTGTCTACCGCCATGGCTTCAGTAACGATGAGTTCCACTGTGCTGTATCCTTCGGCCAGTGTAACCGGGGTGCCCGAAAAATCCTGGCGTATGGTTGTGTGGGTTTTTGGGAGAACGGGGTTGGTGGTGTCCATTGTATAACTCCTTAGTATGCATGATGGCTGTTCTGTAAACATAAACATGAACGGGGTAAAAGACAAGGAAATGTTGTACGGGTGTGAATTTTGGGAAAAATAGTGATCTCACAGGCTCATGGATGCAACAAAAGTTAGGAGTGCTAACAAAAATTGTTGACACGGGCCGGGTTTGTGGTATCATGGTAAACATGTTAGGAAAGCTAACTATGCATGGAGGACGGCAATAAAACGATCCATTATACGAATAGACGAAGAGAAATGTGACGGCTGCGGGCTTTGCTTAACAGGATGCCCGGAGGGGGCATTGCAGGTAATAGATGGCAAGGCAAGACTTGTGCGTGAAGATTATTGTGATGGGCTGGGGGCCTGTATTGGTGACTGTCCCCGTGATGCCATACACGTTGAGGAAAGGGAATCACTTCCCTATGATGAATACTCGGTTATAAAAAATATTGCGGTGCAGGGAGAAGAGACATTGCGACTGCACCTTGACCACCTGGAAGAACACGGCGAAAAAGAACTGCTTTCCGTGGCAAAAAGATACATGGATGAGAAAGGGATACACATCGAACAGGGAAGAAAGCCTTCACTTCGGGTAATGCAGCCGCAGGGGGGAGGATGCCCGGGAAGCGCGGCACGGGTTATACAGCCCGGCACCGCAGGCAAAAACCCACAATCCGGCACAAAAGCAACTGTTTCAGTGCAATCCCGGCTCAGGCAGTGGCCGGTACAGCTAAAGCTGTTAAACCTGGCCGCCCCCTGCTTTACTGACTGCCACCTGCTTGTGGCTGCGGATTGCGTTCCATTCGCCTCGGGTGATTTTCATGACAGGTACCTGAAGGGAAAGTCGGTGGCCATATTCTGCCCCAAGCTGGACAGCGGTCTTGATGGGTACGTGAACAAGCTGGCCGAAATATTCATTGGGAACACGGTGCACTCGGTGAAGGTGCTTTCGATGGAAGTACCATGCTGCAAAGATACTGGTAGTCATCACTGACACAAATGTCGGCGCTGCAACACCGGAAGCAGATATTAATGAAATGCTTGATCTGACAGAGGATAAAAGGTAAAATGAACATCAATTGATTCATAAGGAAAGTATAGTAAGGAGGAGACTTGAAATGGCAAAAGTAGTATACGTTGATCAGGAAGAGTGCACAAGTTGCGGAGTTTGTATTGATGAACTTCCCGAGGTATTCGAGTTTGATGATAACGATTTGAGCCGTGTGCATAATCCAAATGGAGCCAGCGAGGAGAAGATCCAGGAAGTAATGGACATGTGTCCGGTAGAATGTATTCACTGGAAAGAATAGCAACACTTCGGGGGGCATGATTGATACAGGTCATGCCCCCCTCTTTGGAATTATTTGTATATTATTATTGAATAAATCGTTGGCAATTCGTACAATACGAATAACTAACGGGTAAGGTGTTTCACATGAGTAATCACAATGTCATTGACGAGAACATAGCTTCAGCTCTGGAGAAACTGATGCAGGTTCAACGTCTCCTCCTGTGGGATATTACCAAGAAGGAAAAACTGAGTCCCATACAGATACAATTCCTGATATACCTTGGAAAATATCCCCCGGAGTATTGCAAGGTAAGCCAGATGGCCAGGGAGTTTGATCTTACCAAGGCAACGGTGAGCGATGCCCTCAATTCCCTGGAAGATAAGGGATACGTGAAAAAGATACGTGAAGCTGATGATAAACGGTCCCACGTGGTGTCGCTTACAAGAAAGGGTATACAGACTGGAAAACGCATTCACGGCTGGCAGGACGTGCTGGTTTCTCATATACAGAAGTTTCCAATGGATAGAAAAGAACAGTTTATTACCGTCCTCATGGATCTGATCCAGTCTTTGTACAGGGAAGGGGTGATACATGTTGCCCGAATGTGTATAACCTGCGAAAATTTTGTTCCCGGTGAAAACGGAACCCATCATTGTATTTTGACCGACCGCTACCTGAAGGACAGCGAGCTGTCAATAGGGTGCGCCCATCACAGGAACAGGGAGGCCATCTGAAATGGGCTCACCGGCGGGTGATATAGAGGTGCTGGCTGAATTCATCAGTATTTATTGTGGGGATGTCCATCCTGAAGTGGAAAAATATGAAATACATGCGGGGGGAACTCTTGGAGAGTATGTGAATTCATTGGATATCCAACTTTGTGCGGGATGTAAAAAACTACTACTACACGCCGCCAGCAAAAGAATTGTCTGCCCATATGATCCCAAGCCGTCATGTAAGAAATGTGAAACCCACTGTTACGCGCCTAAATACAGGAATCAAATTAGAGAGGTGATGCGGTATTCCGGTAAGCGGTTGATCCTAAAAGGGAAACTGAACTTGATCTGGAAATATATTTCATAACGAATTTAAACAGGAGAGCACCATGAGTGATATACCCAAAAAAGATGAACTTGTCAGTGAAGGTCTTCTTATCGAAGAGATGATCAGCTACCAGGAAGGTTCGGTGGTGAGTAGAACTCTACTGCAGAAAGATACCGGAACGGTAACTCTTTTTGCCTTACAGCCTTCAGGCAGTTGAACCCTTCAAGATGATGCTGATCATGATCAAGGAAAAATAATGACCCGAAAAATATTGCATTGCCTTACACATGTACCTTTCGAGGGGCCCGGCTATATTGCTGACTGGGCAAAGAAAAATAATTATCAACTCAGCCATGCAGCCGTGTACAAAAATGAAATATTCCCGCGTGCAGCAGACATCGACTTTCTTGTCATCATGGGAGGTCCCATGAGCGTGAATGAAGAAAATAAATTTCCATGGCTTGCGCCTGAAAAGGAGTTCGTGTATAATTGTATTAAATCTGATATACCCGCACTTGGGATATGCCTTGGTGCACAATTGCTGGCGGACGTGCTTGGCGCCCCTGTATACCCTGGCTTGCAAAAGGAGATTGGCTGGTTTGAAATCACGCAACGGGAAGAGGCTGCTGATTCGTTATTCGGCCAGATACTTCCCCGGCAATGTACCGTTCTTCACTGGCATGGAGAAACTTTTGATATTCCTGACGGTGCTGTTCCGCTTGCAAAAAGCGCGACATGTTACAACCAGGCGTTTTCTTATAACAATGATCGTGTTCTGGGGCTGCAGTTTCATTGTGAATCAACAGAAGAAACTGTGCGAGACCTGGTAGAGAATTGCCGTGACGAACTTGATGGCAGTAACCGGGTAATGAATGAAAATGCTATTATGGAAGGCGTAAAAGATATACCATATATG
>JAGYNX010000170.1 GCA_018399855.1 Spirochaetota bacterium | reverse complement strand
CCTTGGAAACAAGAACAACCCGCTCTATCCATTTTCTGATTATTACTGGGCATGGCTGGCTTCACATGAATATATGCTCAAGATTCTTACCTGGGAAATCCCTGTTGCAGACCTCTATCACACTATCTCAACAGGTTATGCCGGTCTTACTGCCGCCATTGCGAAAATAATGTTCAACAAACCGGTTTTACTAACAGAGCATGGTCTTTACAACAAGGAAAGGGAGATCGATATAAAAAGAGCCCGATGGGTACTTGGTTATCAACGTGATCTATGGGTAAACATTTTCAATGATCTTGGGAAAATCACCTACGATTATTCAGACCTGGTAATTTCTCTTTTTGAAATGAACAGAAATATTCAGATATCACAGGGTGCACTAAGGGATAAAACAATGGTAATACCAAATGGTATTGAACTGTCCCGTTTTTTAGATCTGAAAACAGAATCACGTAATAAATTTTCAATTGGTATTGTTGCCAGGGTTGTACCAATAAAGGATATCAAAAACTTCATCATTGCTGCCAAAATTGTGACAGAAACGATACCTGATGCGGAATTTTTTATAATAGGACCTGAAGATGAAGACATGGCTTATTATGATGAATGTATACAGCTTGTTGCTAATTTTAAAATTGAAAAAAATATTATTTTTACCGGAAAAGCCGATGTTCGTGAATACTACTCCTTTCTTGATGTGCTTGTTCTTTCCAGCATAAGGGAAGCGCAACCACTTGTAATTCTTGAAGCATATGCAGCCGGTATACCTGTGGTTTCCACAAGGGTTGGGAATGTCCCTGAAATGCTGGATTATGATGAAAAGCTTCTTGCTGATCCCAAAGATTCATTCAAACTGGCAGATGGTATTATTACCCTCTACCAGGATGAAGAATACAGGAAGTCCCTGGTAACTGCCAATCGCGAAAAAGTTATTAAATATTACAGTAAAACTGATCTCATTTCTACGTATGACGGACTTTACAGTAAATACATTGAAGACTTTCAAACCGAAAAAGGTGTTTCCTGAAAATGGCTGGTATAGGATTTGAACTTTATAAGATTCTTCACAGGGGTACCCTGTCCTCCATATTGAAGGCATTTTTTCTCGGTATTATTATTGTTGCCGGCCCATGGATACTATCAGTAATCTCAATTTACCTGATACAAAAGTTTGCCTTCTCAGCCATATCAGAAAATCCAGCCCTGTTTACTGTTACCATTGTATACGTGTACGCGTTTTCACTATTTTTGTTCGGGGGTATACATTATATATTTTCCCGATACATCGCTGATATGCTATATATTGAAGACCACGAATCAATTCCCCCTGCCCTGATCAGCATAATTGCGGTTGTTGTATTTCTATCATGCCTTCTCACAACTACCTTTATCTATTTTAATGATTTCTCTTTCATCAGGAATGAGATTCTCTATGCTGTTTCACTGGTATTCCTGTTTTCTGTCATTAATATATTGTGGATAATGCTTATATATGTTGCCCTCTTAAAAGAATATAATAAAATATTTTTTACTTACCTGTCTGGAACTATCATAAGCTTGTTTGGAGTATTTATTCTCGGTGACCTGTATGGAGTATCTGGTGCCCTTTTGGGATATACCACGGGTCAATTCGTAATAATATTTATACTGCTTCTAATTTCACTTAAATCTTATCCCATCAAAAGACTGACTTTAAATATTGACATGTTTAAATATTTCTCTGAATTCAAATATCTTTTCTTTATGGGATTGTTCTTTAACATGGCAATATGGGCAGACAAAATAATCTACTGGTTTACAGTTGGGACAAACATCCCTGGTACATATTTTTACCATTTTACCAGCTATGATATACCTGTTTTCCTGGCATATATATCGATGATACCCGGACTTGTATATTTTCTTGTTGTGTCAGAAACAAAATTTCATACTAAATATCTTGATTTCGTGAAAAACCTTCTTACCGACACAATCAAGGAAATGGATTTGAGAAAGGAAGCTATGCTGTCTGCCCTTGTTAAAGGTGCTACCGGACTTGTTCTTTTTCAGCTTGTTTGGACAGCCGCACTTATCTTTAACATTAAGCGGGTAATAGTATTTATGGGATATCCCCAGATAAACGTTATGATAATGTCAATACTACTTATTGCTGTTTTCTTCCACATGTGTTCACTGGTTTTACAAGTATATCTTCTTTACCTTGAACTCAGAAAGGAAGCATTGCTGGCCGCGTTACTCTATTTTCTTTGTAACACATGTTTTACTGTAATGGGTATCTTTTATTTACCACTCGTACCCGGGATAAGCTATCTTGCCGCTTCGATGGTTAGTTCGCTTTATTGCCTGTATCATCTTTCGCAAAAAGCACCGGTGATAGATTTTATTCTGTTCACCAAATCATCATAATAATCATTCGAACATTGATGAACTCAACAGGTATAAGTCATCCTTTTCAATTTCTCTGAGAAAATTTTCACGCAGGTATTTATCAAGATCCGGATCAATATTAAGGCTTTTCATGTAACCATCTTGCAAATACTGGTCATTTTCTGTAATATTTTCACCAGCAATTATTTTCGCATAAATATTAGCAAGCCCAACCACTGATACCATATTTTTATATTTAGAGTCAACATGCAATGTATGGTGGAAATATGCTGTATCAATCAATTCTTCAGGGAAATTCCATTGATTCAATACATCTTTTCCCACATCCTGATGATTCATTCCGAATATGTTCTCCTCGATTGACAGTATATTTATTCCCTTCCCGGTTGATATTGTATTAAGAAATTCATCATATCCGTCCGGAAAGTTGATCATGAGCACTATCCTGCCGATGTCGTGAAGCAAACCTGCTATAAATACCTCCTCCTTTCTATCCTCCATTTTAAGCCTCGTTGCAATTGCACGTCCAACAAAGGCGGTAAGCACCGAATGACGCCACATGGATAGTTCTGAAACTTTAGTTATTGTATTTATATTTGCCTGCGCACGGGGCCCTTTCTTTTTACCATAAAGGTTTGAGGCACATACAAGCATCACCAGGCTTTTTATTGTCTTGAATCCCAGGAGTGTAATAGCCTGCTGAAGGTTGGTAATTTCCCTTTGCCGGGCATATAACGCAGAGTTTGCCACCTTGAGTATTTTGGCTGTTAACGCGGGGTCAAGCAGTATCAGGTTTTCGAGTTCTTTAAAACTTATCTGCAGGTTTTCTTCCTGCATCTGCAGTATTTTAGTAGCCACCTGGGGAATTATCGGTATTTCCCGTATATCAATTTTTTCTTTATCTACCATTTCAATCTACACACACCGAATTTAATATATATATAAAGCTATAATATACTAACAACAATTAAAGAAATAAATACATTTTTACACTATTGTATAATTCTTTTATCGGTAAACCATCAAGAAAAATATAATCTTTACATTATAATAAACGTCTCAAGTCATTTTAGAACTTCTTCCGATATTCAATATATAACAGATTCATTATTGATAATTTAACAGGGGGATACAATGATTCATTCAGAAGTTGAAATGAAAAAATGGAAAAAGGAACAGCTCAAGTATTTCGAGAAATACATGAAATCCTTTCCAAAAGACTCAAAAGAGCATAACCTTCTCAAGAAAGGTATAAAGGACCTGGAAAGCACCATTTAATGTCCAGTGATATTACAAAATACGATGCGAAGATGCATCCACGATGTCGGCAGTTGGGAAGCGAGATACATTTCGTGTATTGCCGTGTAATGAATAACGGCATTCCCTGCAACCAGGTTCTCAACTGCTGGTATCATCTTTTTGACATTGAGTCATTTATTGTCAAACACTACACAGAAAAAGAGATAAAGACCTTCCTTAAAGGCCAGTCCAGGCTGGCGATAATTCTTGAATCATTGAAAAAGTATACCTGAAATACCACGTGACAACATTACCCAACCCGCATCCTTGCGTCAAGGGCCAATGCTCCCTTTCCATTGGGCAGCACACGAACAGGATTAAGGTCAAGTTCTTTTACTTGAGGATGCTCTGCCAGAAGATGTGATGTCCTCACTATTATGTCAACCAGGGCATTTACGTCCCCCTCCTTACCCCCGCGAGCACCTTCAAGGAGCTTGTATGATTTGAGTGATTGAAGCTTTTCCCTAACTTCGCCAGCGGTAACAGGACAAAGAGAATTCGCAACATCGGTAAACACCTCTATAAAGATGCCCCCCATGCCGTAAAATATCACCTGCCCGAAAGATTCATCGTATTTGCCGCCGATAAACATATCATAACCCTCATCTGCCATGTTCATTACCCTGACACCATCAAAGCGGGCATTTTTATTATAAGCAGAGAGGTTATTCTTTATAGTATTAAAGGCCTTTTCAGCTTCTTTGTCATTCTCAATTCCTACTACAACACCCCCTGCATCAGACTTATGTAACGCGTCAGGGGAGACAACTTTCATAACCACCGGATATCCAATTTTACCACAAACCTTTAATGCTGTATTACTATCTGGTGCCACTTCATTTTCAGGAACGGGTATGCCATATGATTGAACAAGCTCAAGTGTCTCTTCACCACACTCACCGGTTCTTTTCTCAAGCCATTTTTCAGCCCGTGACTGGTCAATTCCAGCTGGCCTGATTACATCTTCTTTCTGAAGCAAATTTCCGGTGTGATATTTCATCTGCATGGCCATTACCCGAACCAGTTCTTCCGGACTGTTGAATATTGGAAAATTCACGGCTTTTTTAACCTGGGACATGTATCCCGATTCTCCCAGCAGGCAAATCCCCAGGGGTTTTGCTGAAGACAGAATTGCTCCCCATGTTTCCTTTGAGAGGTCAGCAAGAAACATCCTGTAAAACACATTTTCACCATCAGGCATATGAGGACGCTGACTTACATATATTGCACCG
>JAGYNX010000017.1 GCA_018399855.1 Spirochaetota bacterium | reverse complement strand
AGTCACTTTCAATGTAACTCCGTGGTAAATATTTTATTAACCACAGAGACTCAGAGAGACAGAGAAAGGATTATTTATGTCTGTCTGTAAGGTGCATTACAGTATTATGGTTAACTGCTCAACCTTTCAGGAATAATATATGCAACCAGACAACCATATCCCCCCTCTGTACCTCTGCGCCTCTGTGGTTCTACTTACCAGATGTCGCGTACTGCTATTCTTTCTTTTTAAGGGCATAAAAACGGTTAAATTCTGATATAAATTTCTCAATTTCCTTTTCAGAAGTGGTGAATCGCACAGAAGTTTCTCTTCCGTCAATCCTTACTACTACCCCGGTGAGAATAATTTTCTTTTCAATAAGGGGAAAACGGATCTTTATGGTTGTGCCTTTATCAATTAAACCCTGTCGAAGAAAACAAAGACCTCCGGCACTAAGGTTGATTACCTCTCCTGAATAGGTGCCTTCACTGCCACTATGCCTGTATTCCATGAATAGGTTTTGTGTTTTAAGCCTTTGTGTATCTCTTTTGTCTCGTTGTGGTGACACTGTTTTGCCTGTTACCTGTGTAATATAAGTGCTGTCTCAGTACAATGATTGCGATAGGGACAGTTTTGACAGTCTTTCCATATTTTTTCCGGAAGTAAGTCTTTATCAACTTCTTTAAAGTCGAGTTTTTTAAAAAATTCCGGAGAATATGTAAGCACAAATATCTTACTGTCAGGGCATTGCTGTATAAGATATTCTGATACCCATTGCACCAGGGCAGAACCCAGACCCTTCCCTGTTTCTCCCTGCAGTACGGCGAGCGAGCGTATTTCTTTCAGTTTCGGTCCGTAGTCATGATAGGATACCACTCCACAAATGCCGTCACCCTTTTCAGACACAAAAAAGTATTGAAGGGAGTCAAGTATCTCTTCTGAAGTTCTTGGAAGTATTATCCCTTCACTGGCAAAGGGCTGAAGGACATCCAGTATACTTGGGATATCTTCCTTTAATGCAGGTCTAATGGTATGTTTCATATCATCTTTTCAAAACGGTAGCATTTGAAAAGAGACCATTTTCAGAGTATTGAAGTATTTTTTTCAAGGATTTTTTAGCGTCGGAGACACTTTTAAAGGGGCCGGCATACATTCGATAACCGGAATCCTTCTGGGAAAGAATAATACGATAACCATCAGTGCTGAGACGAGTGGCAATTTTCTCGGCGTCCTGTTTCTGAAATTCACTGCCGATTTTTATTATATACGGGTAAGTGTTTCGGGGAAACATCTGGGCCGTGGATACAGTGTGTTCTGCCCCTGCCTTCTTCACCATGCCGGTAACTTTTTTACTGATATCAGACATTGCTTTTCGGGTTCCCGGATCAACCATCTCTCTTTCAGAACCAGAGGTAAATTTTATGCCTACAGCAAGGCCGGTGGTGAATGATATTATGCACAGGGCAATTATAAATGAAAGCATTCGATTGGCTTTCTTGCGATATTTTTCTTCATGACGGTTATGAAATTCAGCAACATTGTTGAAATATTCAGGATCGGCGGTATTAAACTGGTTTCCCGCCTGACGCATGTTATTCCCGCTGTAGAAATCTATGTTCTGCATGATATGCCTGTCCCATGTTGTAATAGGTGTTTCCTGCTGATGAATACCTTAATTAGAAGTTCGACCGGAGAAAGTTTATGAATTAGTAAATAATTTTTTTAATCTTTTAACTTCTGCGGGTTTTAATGTACGGTAGGAACCTGAAGGTAAACGGCCAAGGGACAGGGGGCCATAGTGTATCCTTTTCAGGCTGATAACCTTATAGCCGAAAATTTTAAAGGATAGGCGGATATGCCGTTTTCGGCCTTCTGTAATGGTCATGGAAAACATGTTTTTCGCATTCTGTGTATAGTTAATGACCGCGGGTTCAGTTTTTTTGCCATACAGGTTGATGCCCTTTTCAATCCGGCGTTTGTGCTCATCAAGAAGAGGGGAGTCGAGAGTAACAAGGTATGTTTTTTCCACCTTGAAACGTGGGTGGGTGAGCCTGTAGGTAAGTTGGCCGTCATTGGTTAAGATCAGCAATCCTTCCGTGTTCCTGTCCAATCTACCTACTGGAACAACCCCTTCCTGCTCATATCGCTCGGGAAGAAGGTTCATAACTATGGGCCTGTTCATTTCATCAGAACGTGAAGTTATATATCCCCGTGGCTTATTAAGCATGAGGTATTCATATTTTTCCAGGGGTTTGAGAATCTGACCATTAAATGTAACGGTATCATTGTCAGGGTGGATCCTGGTAGACAGGTCTTTTACTGTTTTTCCATTTACCCGGATGTCGCCGTTAAGGATAAAAATTTCCACGCTGCGTCTTGAGCCAAGTCCACAAAGCACAAGATATTTATTGAGCCTTGGTGTATCATTCTCCATCTGCTTTTTCATCTTCCTGTGAATTATTTGTATCGAATTCGCTGATTTTTTTGAACCGAAGAGATGCTTTTTCCCTGTCGTCTGCCAACACGTACGACTGCCCGCGCCTGATGAAATATAAATTTTTGCCGAAAGATGTGCCATCGAGAAAAATGATCTCATTTTCGTGGAAGTTTAAACTGTAAGTACCTTCAATGTTTTTACCACCTCTTCTGTATGATACATATTTGCCATCGGTGGTAAGCTCTATACCGTGATTGGTAAAATCGCCCTGGCTATTCAGGCTCCACCATTTGCCGGCGATTTCTTTTCTGACTGAATCAGATTGCTCCATCCAGAATTGATCAAGATACGATTTTACGGCATCTGAATTGCTGGAATCAACAATATCAAGGGTCGATCCGAACATCCATCCGGATACACCGTTTTTCAACTCAATATTATACCAGTAATCATGTTTTTTCCCGATCCATTGTCGAACCTTTGATTGATCCTTGATTTTAACAATATCCCCTTTGTTCAGAAGAAGAAGACGTGATGAATACAGGTAGGGATCTACTCGTAAAGAGGCATTATTCATGACTATTATTCCCATGGTTTGATTCTTCAAATTTGGGGTTGGTGCATTATCAGTTTTCTTTGTGCATCCGGATAATAAGAAAAGTACAGCAAGCACACTGACAGCCAGGAATATACATTTTATATTCCAGTATTTTGTTTTCATGGTATACCTCGATAATATTTGTATCATCACAAGTAACGTAATGGATAAAGAGAAGCGGTACGTCAATTAACTTTTAACATGGGTACGGATACTTTTTCTTATGGAATTTGTCTTGACTGCAGGTTGGAGTAGTATTAAAGATACGCTAAATTCAGGAAAATCATTATACAGATAATTATGAAAGCACGCGACCTCTTAGACGGCAGGATATGGACCTTTTCAAATTTTCTCTCTTTGTTAAGGGTTTTACTGTTCCCCCTGGCGGGATATGCCCTGTACATGGAAAAAGGCACAGGAGATATCTCTTACCGGAATATGGCTATTATCATATTGTTCGTCATGGTCGTTACCGATATCTTTGATGGATATTTTGCACGGCTGCTGAACCAGGTCTCACGCCTGGGGCAATTTTTAGATCCCCTTGCAGATAAAATTGCAACAATTGGAATGGCTTGCGTTCTTTATCATTTTAGAGATTTTCCTCTTTGGTTGATTTTTGTACTGCTGATAAGAGATATTTATAATATTTACGGGGGCTTTGTATTGTTTTATAAAATGGATATACAGGTTCGTCCCAACCTGCTTGGCAAGATCCTCGTGGGAATACTGGGGTTGGCAGCCCTTGTTTTTATTATCTCACCACAGTATAATATTTATGGAGTGACACTTCAGGATACCGTTGTGGCATTAGTCCTGGTTTTGTCAGTATTATCTACCATTGATTACTGGAGAACTTATTCATACCTGTATTTTGACAGGCAACGCTGATATTGATCGTGTTAAACCGGTATACTATCTTCATTTACCCTCTTTCTGCTTTCCTGTTTTCATGCCTGATGATTGCAGCATGGATGTATACACTGAATGTCTACGCGGATTCACCACATCTGAAAATACCCATACAAAAATATGAGGGGAAACATTATATATCCCTTCATGATTTGCAACGGAATACATCCCTTGAGTCAACATATGATTTTATTCTGCAGCGTGGAAAGATATATCATGGTAACTCTTACGTGGTATACCAGCCAGGATTATCAATTGCTGTTATCAATGGAACGCTCATACGCATGGATTATTCTGTTAAGCGCGTAAAGGGAGAAGTCCTGCTTCCACTTCAGCTATCAGAGAATGTACTGTCAAGGTTTTACCCCGCGTACCGGATCAGTATGAAATACCCATTCATTTCAATGATAAAAACCCGACAGGAACAGCGAGATCCTCTTGAAAAGGGAAGAGAAATACCCCGGCATACATCAAAAGATGCCATAAAGTTTATTATTATCGATGCCGGGCATGGTGGTAAAGATCCGGGAGCCATAGGAAAGGGAAATGTCAGGGAAAAGGTTATAAATTTGAAATTAGCCAGGATGGTTCGAAGCGAACTTGGCCGACGGCTTAAGGGGACAAGGATCATAATGACCAGGAACAGTGATAAGTTCATTGAACTGGGGAAGAGGACTGAAATCGCGAACAGGCAGCTAAAAAATGGTGTGAATGGTGTTTTTGTGAGTATACACGTGAATGCTTCTGTTTCGCATAAAATATCAGGATTTGAGACGTATTTCCTGTCCCAGAATCCAACCAACGAAGAAGCCCGTGCAACGGCGGCACTTGAGAATAACGTGGTAATACTTGAAGATGAAAAAAGAAGAAAACAATACAAAGATGCCGATTTTATAGAGGCACTTATGATTACCACGCAAATTCAGAAAGAAAGTTCCATGCTGGCCGAATCTATACAGAAACATATGGATAATCTTGTCTGGGAATTCAAATCCAGGGGTGTGAAAAAGGCTGACTTCTTCGTGTTGCGCGGGGCTTTGATGCCATCGGTTCTTGTTGAGGCGGGGTATGTCACTCACCGCAAGGAGAGGAGCTACCTGCTCAAATCGTCTTATCAGAAAAAGATCGCACGGGGTATCGCCCAGGGGATCGTGAATTTTATTGATACTTATAACAGGGAAATAATTAAAGAAAAATAATCATAGTAATTTTTTTCTTGTAAGAGTGGCATATACTATTGTATGTGGTGTAGCGAGCATGAGAGTATTGCCCGCGTGGAATAATATATTATACAGGGGCTTTAGCAATGAAGTCATTTATTGACAAAATAAAGGAAAAGTTCAGGAACCTGGTTTTTGTTGTACAAAATCCTCCTGCCGACAGAAAAGAACGAAATCGGAAACTGCTTCTTTTCATTTCGGTTGTATGTATTGTTGACTACCTGGCCTTGAGCTACCTGGCTGACAAGAATATATTTGATGTTTTCCCATCATTACCGGTTCTTGATACCCGGGATGAGATAGTTGTCTATCTCCCCGATCTTCAAGCCAGTACCATGATGAAAGAAAATAGAATGATAACTCGTTCCGGTGATACTCATATCCAGGTTCGTGAGCTGGTAAAAATTGTGGCACGGGGATCTAAATATGAGAATACTGCTATCCTTGTGCCTGTTGATCTGCTTGTGAGAAAGGTGTGGATTGAAGGTGAAACCTGTGTTGTAGATCTCGGGCTGCTGAAAGTACCCGGGAGCGCAACTATTATTGAGGGATCAGAAAAAGCATTCCATGACGCCATCAACAAAACGATTAAAGAAAATATTGATGGTATATCAAGGGTTATATTGCTGGAGAATGGTATTCCCGGTAAAAGGCTATGGGAAGTGTCTGAAACTGCCTATTACTGAATTTCGAACTATTGAGGCCAAGTGCCCTGAAATACTTCTACAGCCGGTCCTGTAAGGTACACATTATTATCTTCTTCATTCCATTCAGTATTGAGATCACCGCCCCTCAGGTGTATAAGAACTGAGCGGTTGGTCTTGCGGTTCATTACCCCTGCAACAGTAACTGCAGAAGCACCTGTTCCGCATGCCAGGGTTTCACCGCTTCCCCGTTCCCATGTTCTCTGGATCACTTCTCCCTCGTGTATGATCTGTACGAATTCAACGTTTGTCCTGTTGGGGAATAGCTCGTGAAGTTCTATCATCGGGCCATATTTTTCAAGTGGGAACTGCTCAACATCTTCAACGTAAATAACCACGTGGGGGTTTCCCATGGATATGGCGGTAATGTTAAACTTAACACCGTCAACCTGAAGTGGTTCATCTATTACCGTTCCAGGTTCACCGGTCATGGGGATGCGTTCACGTAAAATTATCGGTTCTCCCATGTTGACAGTAACAGTATGTACCTTTTTGTTTTTTACAGTAAGATCTAAATGCTTTATTCCTGCAAGAGTTTCAACTGATATTTTTTTGCTTTCAGTTAAACCATGATCATAGACATATTTGGCAAAACAGCGTATACCATTGCCACACATCTCTGCTTCGCTGCCGTCAGCGTTGAACATGCGCATTCGAAAATCAGCTTCGCTTGAAGGCATTATTAGAATGAGACCATCCGCACCGATACCAAAATTGCGGTCACTCATTTCAACAGCAAGTTTTGAAGGATCTTTGACCTGGTGTGTATGGGTATCTATATATATGTAGTCATTTCCGATACCATGCATTTTCGTAAATGGGATCATGTAGAGGCTCCGTTAATTATTGTAATGTAAGTAAAAGAAATATGGATGTGGACGTAAGAATTGTCAAGAAATCTTTGTTAAAGTTATTTTACAGTTGTCATCTACATGCCGATATAGTGAAAAGGAATATTGGAACTTCTCAATAGAAACATGGAAAAATTGTAAACTGGAATGAAATGAAAAAAGATTTAATCATTGTCACACTTATTTCCCTGATGATTGCGGGTATTGCCATGTACGTGTTCGTGTTTACTGCATCAACCGGCTACAGGACCATACTGGTAAAAGATGATACATGGGAAAGAAAAAGAAGCTATGATTTCAGCAGGCTTGAAGAGGTGCCGATTATTCTTTACCACAATATTGACGGGAAAGGGGTGTATTCTCTGCCTCTTGATGTGCTAAAAAATCATTTCGAGCTTTTCAAAAGCAGTAACATAGATGTTATACCACTTAACGAACTTGAAAAAAGAACCGTAACCGGTGTGAAATTCAATAAACGAAGTTTGTGTATAACATTTGATGATGGGTATTATTCGATGTACAGCAAGCTTCTTCCACTGGCAAAGGAGTTTGGATACCCCATCACACTTTTTGTGTACCTGGATAACGTGTACCATAATGCACGCGCAAGCATTACATGGAAAAACCTGAGAGAAATGGATGACAATGGCATAGATGTGCAATGCCATTCCATAAGCCATCCTGATCTTACCGCTCTAAGAAAAATAGATACCGTTGAGTCTCGTTACAGGATATACGAGGAAATATATCTTGCAAAGCGGATAATGGAGCAGTATATGGGAAAAACGATTTCATATTATGCCTTCCCCTATGGCAGGTATGATCTCAAACTGATTGAATTATGCAGGTATGCCGGATATAAGAGGGTGTTTTCAACAGACTATGGATCAAATGTGATAACAAGGACAAATTACTGCCTGAGAAGACATCACGTGAAAAGAACATATTCTCTTAAAACCATAGAATCAATAGCACGTTGAAATGGGATAAAAAATTCTTGACACATTTTTAAAAGTTGTCGATTATTTGTTTTGTGATGCAATAATATATGAACCTCCTTTTATTTTATTCTACATAATGTGCGACAGATAAAATCCTGACAAGGTTCGTACACACTAAATGAAGAACCGGTATTTATGATGAAAAAGTTGAATTGTATTTTTGTTATACTGTTTATTCTAACAGCTGTTCCTGCTGGCTTAATTGGTGGCGAAACGGTTTTGCTGGATACTGAGCATATACAACGGTACAGGGGTAACACGGGAAAGTGGATGCATTTCAGTTCGTATGGTCAGGCTTCCGCTTTTATTCACAAATGTGGAACTGACATTAATACTGTTTGCAGGATAAACAATGTATCCAGCAGAAACATATCAGGGTCATACATTTTCATACCCTTTTCAAATTCGTATGTGGCTGAACTTAGAAAAAAGCATATCGATTTTGTTTCGATGATATCAACAAGTGATCAATTTATCTGGCCAATAAGCAATACAGAGCTAATAACCTCAGGACTTGGACGACGATGGGGTAAACTTCATCCCGGTGTTGATATACCGTCGTCGCGGGGTACCATCATCAGGGCTTCCATGGAGGGGAAGGTGATTTTTTGCGGATTTGCCGGTGGATATGGCCGGATGATCACCCTTGAACACCGAAATGGTTATATTTCAAAGTATGCCCATAATTCGGTTCTACTTGTGAAAAAAGGTGATTACGTTCAGAAAGGTCAGGTGCTGGCCCTTGTGGGGAGTACAGGCCACTCAACAGGTAATCACCTGCATTTTGAAATTAGATGTGAGAATATTCCCCTTAACCCACTTGATTTTCTTCCGGAAAAAAGCAACCTGGAGATACGTCATCCCGGGCGTTTATATTGATCCGGGTTTTTTACAGGCAATATAGATAGTATACAGTATGACTCCATTAATTGATCTACACATACATTCAAGTTTCAGTGAAGACGGTGAATTATCCGTTAACGAAATATGTAAACTTGCCCTGCAGAATGGCATTAGTGCTATAGCAATAACCGATCATGATTCTGTGAAATCAATTCCTGTTGCACGGGATATTGCACCTGAATATAACATTGAGCATGTCCCAGGGGTAGAGGTCACAACCATATTGCCAGCAGATGGGTCACAGCAGCATATACTGGGCTTTTATGTTGATGAGAATAATTCTCAACTGTTACTGGCTTTAGAACAAATATCCGCTTTCAGGGTTGAAATCGCACAAGAAAGGATGAAAGCCCTTTCAGATGCCGGGTTTTCCGTAGATGAAAAGGCTGTGTGGGAAATGGCGGCGGGAAGGGCCCCTACTGCTGCGTCAATAATGAAGGGTGTTCTTGGCAATAGTGAGAACAGGAATGACCCAAGGCTGTTTGATTATTTCCAGGGCAGCAAAAAAGAAAACCAGTTACCGTATTTCTACAGGGAATACCTTGCTGAAAATGGAGAAGCGTATGTACCATTCAGGTCTATTGATGTTGAAGAAGGTCTGAATGTAATACGGGCAGCTGGTGGGGTGCCGGTGCTGGCCCACCCGGTTTTCGCGAAGAAAGAAGAGTACCTTGATGCAATGGTAGAGATGGGAATTGCCGGACTTGAGGCTGTATCAACATACCATTCAAAAGAACAGGTGGAGTATTACAAGAAATACGCGTTGGAACATGATCTCCTGGTATCTGCAGGATCAGATTTTCATGGGCCGGTAGCCAAGCCCAAAGTAAAACTTGGCGGTATTGAAGGTAATACATATGATCTGCTTGAAAAAATAAAAGAATATTATAAAAAAGCCACCCGGAAATAAGGAGTGACTCTTCATTATGAAATTACCGGCTTTGCTGTCCGGCAACTTTTTCAAGATCAAACTGATCGATAATCTGGCTGTCTTTGGGGAAGGTTTTCATTATTTTTTCTTCCTCCTCCGGGGTACCATAGTAGGCCCATTTGGAGATATTTCCAATAATATTCTTAACAGCTTCTATCTTGTTATTATAGATAAATATTATGTTTGGACCTGATTTATATCCCCAGTTGAATCCATCGGGAATGCTTACGGTGAACGTTTCTGTTACACCGTCACCATCGGCATCTTCCGCGTAATATAGCTTTTCATCAATAGTTTTTGCTGAAACAGTGATCTTGTATTTTGTTTCTGTCTCGGGGGCATTTGTATATGTGGGCTTTGGTAATGGTGTACGGTCCACAATCAGGCCGGAGTCTTTTCTACCTATCATGAGCTGTTTGAATATTTCTACATGCTTGTTTAGAAAGGCATTTCGGACATTCTGATAGAAAGTGCCAAAACTCTTTGATACGAAATCTTCGTCGAAATTTTTCATTCGCTCAATTCGCCTGCTGGTAATACGTATGAAGTCTGGTTTTTCGTTAATCTTGTTTTTCCAGAGGTCGGGAATTAACTGGTTTTCCATTGATAATATTAATCTTTTCTCTCTTACTTTTTCAGGGTCGTCATACCCGTCTTTCAGGAGGTATATTTGCTTTTCCTTGATTATCAGGAGAGTGGCAATAGAATCATCAGTTTTTTCACCAAAATCATTTTGAATATGCTGGTAGGCTATTCGATCTTCATTGTAACGAGATATTTTTTCTATTACAACAGGCTTGAAATCAAAATTTCTTGCTAAAATTGATGCGGAAAATAATATAATAATAATCATCGCAATTAGAGAAAGTCTTCGAAATCGCGTGAACTGCATACAGGTACCTCCCTGTTAAGGTAATATAGCTATCAAACCGTTTACGAATTTCCTTTTCGTATAACCCAAAATATAGCGATTTCCAAACTATAGTTGCAGGTTAACTATTTGTCAAATATTTTATGTATACCTCAATTATTCATTAATTCTTATAAGGGTATACATTTACTTGAGCTTAATGAGTATTGTATCGAAACAATTCAGTAAGATCTGATAAAAGTCTTTGATTTGAATGATATATGGACACATGTGCTATATTAATGGCATAAAAGTGAGCAGCAATCGTTATTATCAAGTGATACATATGGCTGGCAGGATATTATGGTAAACCATGAAAATTGTTATTATTGTACGCAGGGTGGATACCTTTTTCATGATTATTCCATTAAGGATGACAGTATCACTACCCGAATGAATATTGAAAAAAAACATGAAGGATGGCCGGGAATCCCTCATGGGGGAATCGGTATGACTGCCTTCATTGAGCTTGTTGATATACTGGATGAAGGGAAAACTGACTATCCACTGTTGTATTCCTTCAGATTCGGGGGTGAGCGGATTTCTGTTGGAGATATTGTACAACTGAAAGTTGAGAAGAATGAAGATCAATACCAGGGAGTAATGTCAACCAGCAATTCAGTGTTGCCGTATTTAAAAGCATCCATGACCAGTGGTATGCTGCAATCACGGGATAAAATTGAGCAGGCAGCGAACCAGATGAAAGCAGGTATGCGTTATGCCAGGTATACCCTGAAAATCCCGGATATGTCATTCAGGCTTTTATTCAATCCCCGCGCGCAGCATGATATCCATATGCGTGAATTTTCTTTTAATGAGTACAACACCGGATATAATACGTTGTACTGTAGATCTCATCATGACGTTAAGAATCCAGGTACAATTTTTAATACATTACGGGATAACCATGTTCATCCCGGCGTACTGATTACCCTTCTTGATGAAACTATGGGCTGGGCTGGCTTTCTCAGCGCGTGGCAGGGCGGTGTTACGGTTCTTCTTGATGTGAATTTATTCAGACCGGTAAACAAGGATGAACGTTTCGTGATTGCAGGTATGTGTACGAAAATATCGGGATCATCACACCGTAAGGTAGTATATGCAACAGGAGCAGTCTTCATTAAAAATAATGATTCCCTTGAACTTGCGGGGTATGCACTTGGTAAATGGCTCACACTCCCGGGATACAGGGAGAAAATGGTTCGCTACCTTCTGGGTTCAGATGAGGTGATTGGTTTTGATGAAAAATTGTAGTATTACTCTGTGTCAATCTTCTTCTTTTGTTTTTTCCATTTAGCCTTGTCATACTTGGTCCAGCTTTCTACTACATGCCGGGAAAGCTCGTCCATATTCTCTTTTTTAGTTCTTTTTCGTGGTTTCTTTTCCGGTGTTCTCCTAAAACGGCTGCCCCGTTCTTCCTCTTCTTTTCTTGTGAGAGACGACTCATTCTGCAAGAATGCGTCCAGTTCAGCACTTGTTACCTTCATGGTATTGATAGATTCTACAAGGCCAAGAATGCGTTTTCGATTTATGAGGTTTTCTATTAAGTGTGATGGTATCATGCTGCTTCCACAGTACATGCCATACAAGGCCCCCGCAACCGGTACAAATATACCGGTTGAACCACCCGTTTCAGCGATACGAAACATATATTCCTGAACACTGTTACTGTGCAGTGCATACGCGCAGGGCCAGCACAACACTGATATGGGGTGATTAACAGTTGGACGGGTGACAGGTGTTTTCTGGTTCGCGTTGATGCTCTGTACAATGTATTGTGCTGCCTGTTCAATGTGTGTGCTTCCTTGAATGCGAACCAGCAGATCGTGAGTCTGGCGTATGCAGTCAATCACGGTATCCGGGTTCCAACCGGAATTAAAAATCAGGTGGCTGAATGTCTCTGACAGGTTTTCAGCCCTGTTGGCTGATTCAATGGCATCAGTTACTACGGTGTTCAACTCACCTGAACCAGTTGATGAATAGATGCTGAAATACAGAGAGCTGGCAATAAGGCTGGAGGCAAGAACCCATGGATTGTGACTGAAAAACGAGACAAAGGAAGTTACGGAAGTAATAAAAGTTTCGTCGCCAGTTTTCTTCAAGACAAGTAATGCCGGTAAAAGCGGTAATATATCACCAGTTGTGAAATGTGAAGTAGACTGGTCTTCTGCGTTTTCCATTCTTCTGAAGGCCTGGATTATGGTGCTGGTGGGATGACGAAGATGACCGGTAAGTGTTTCTCCGGATTCTGAGATTGTAGTAAAAAGGTTTTCCAGCATGTCAGAACGGCAAATTTTCTCATCATTTAATGCTACAGAGAGTGATAGCAGCAGCTGGGTGGTGGATGTATATAATCCCGGTTTCTTCCAGCGATCGGGTTTCCCTTTTAACGCGGGCATGGGATCAATATATTCGTCTACTGATTTAAAAACAGAACGAATATGTGCTTCACCCATACCATCCAGGGGTGCTCCCAGTGCGTCACCTGTTATTGAGCCAAGTAATATATCCTGGAGATTGTTGCGCATTATTCTCACCCCGGTTAAACTTGTGTACAAGACATTATAAATACATACTAGACTGTTGGGATGTTATTTGAAAAGTATAAAATCTCAAATTATATTATTTAGAAATGCAACATGAACGAAGTGAATACATGATATTGTAAAGAAAAAAGTTGCATTTTCAAAACTACGTACAGTAATATAAGTACAGGTATCATTAATTGTATACGGAAGTAAGACAACGGGGAGGATCTCATGAAAAGAATAATTATACCGGCATTGATAGCGGTGTTTGCTATTGGTATTGGCTGTACCAGCAAAACAGATGAATATGCCATGGTTACATTTGCTGTTGGCGATGTAACAAGAAATGATATATCTGTTAATATCGGGGATTTGCTTAAAGAGAATGATATTGTCAAAACAGATGAGCTTTCTTCATGTGATATAAAAATTGGCGATTCAATGGTAAGAATAAAAGAAAACTCAAAACTGCTGATATCACAGCTGATGAGATCACAGGACCTGGAAAATACAGTACTTGGACTGGATGTGGGGAAAATGCTCTGCAAGCCGAAGAAATTGCTGAAAAATGAAAAATTCCTCGTAAAAACCCCTACCGCCGTGGCCGGTGTTCGGGGAACCAGGTTTACTGTTGAGGCGGACGCGAAAAAAACAACCCGGATCAAGGTGTATGACGGTAAAGTAAAGGTTGCCAGGCGTATTACATCAATAGAGGATCAGATTGAGAATGTTATGGATGAGGCGCCACCACTTGAAAACAACCAGAAGGTTGTAATTACCGAGAAAGAAGTACAGGGCATCGAAAAAAAGATTGAGACAATGATGAAATCAAAATCTGCTGAGGAATCAGTAGAAGTTGCTGTTGTCAGGATTGTACAGGATGTAAAGAATGATGTCATTGTATCAAAAAAGGAAATCAAGAAATTCCAGGTAGAAGATTTCAAGGAAGAACAGCAGGAGCTAATTGCCGTTGAAGAGAAGCCTAAAGAGGTTATAAAGAAGATAACCCGGATAGTGAAAAAAGAAAAAGAGAAGCCTGTTCCTGAAGGACAGCTTCTGGTTACCAGGTATGAAGTATATTTCATAAAGAATGGGCAGGTTCAGTGGGAAGGAAAAGTTATTGAGCCACCTGTAAAGACTGAAGACAAGTTGTATATTGCCTCTGGTGATTATGTATATTGCGCGTCACTTGAAGGGCCGGTGCTGTGGAGAAAAAAGATTACAAACAATGGTGAACTGGAAATTTCAGGAGAAGCCCTTGTTGTGCATTCACAGTCAGGGAAGAAGAAACTTGACCTGGAAACAGGAACAGAACTCTGAGAGTAAGCTGTCAGTATAAAAGAAACCGGCACCTGGAAGGGGCCGATTTCTTTACGATTATCCGGTTGTTTTATTATTGCTGTTCAGGTACGTGTTGAGCAGGTATTCTGTCTGCATGGGATTCAGATCGAATTTCTGGCTGGCATCGTTTACCAGTTTTGACCTGTCTATATCAGGATTACTCTTGATCTCTCCGCTGATAAACCTTATTACTTCCTGCATTATTTCATTAGTCATGATTAACCTCCTTCATTTACAGTGCCCTCAAGTGTTCAGGTTTCAACAGATTTTCATCACCTGATTCGATCACCCTGTTTATAAGATCAAGTACATCGTTTTTCTGGTCGGGCAGTGTGGCCTTTATGGGTAAATAATTTGACGCGTGATTGGAAGTGAACATACATTTGCTGTGCACATCCATGTGTTCAATAATCAGCTTTAGTTCCCGCAAAAGGCTGAACTTGTCAGGGAGAGCAAAATTTCCTTTCTGAAAATCCCTGTACAGTTCTGTGTTGGGAAGCAGCATTACCGTGAGTGCTGATGCGTAATCCGGTGACATGTTTCCCAGGTGCTTGCCCGTGTCAATGGCATGGGGTATGCTCATGTCAATTCCGCCAAGTCCCAGCAATACAGTTTGCGAGAGCAGGATACCGGAGTTCTTCACTTTTTCGGCTGCCTTCAACTGATGCCCTGGGAGTGCTCCTTTTTTGATCTTTCGCAATACCTGGACATTTCCACTTTCTATACCCTGGTAAATAATCCCCAGTCCGACATTCCGAAGTTGCTTTAGCTCTTCTGGAGTTTTCTTTAATATCGCTTTCGTGTTTCCATATACTCCAATTCTTTCTATATGGGGATTTTTTTTCTTTATATAATTCATAATTTCAAGAATTGTGGCAGTGGGAAGGATTAGCACGTCACCATCTGCAAGAAAGGCCTTTTTGTACCTGTAATACGATGATGCCTCATCAATATCGCGTTTGATCTGATCAAGATTTTTAATATAAAAATTTTGTCCTTTGTATGTTCCACAGAATGTACATTGATTGTGAGAACAACCAACTGTCACCTGTATTATCATGCTATATGCCTCGCTGGGCGGTCGTATTACATGTCCTACGTAATCCATTATTCCTCCTTATTTCAGCAGTTATGGGTACCCGGTTCGTGGTCGCCCCATATACAACGGTGAAGTTGCAGGTTCAGGCGTACTCGCAGCCTGTCTTTCAGAATTTTGTTTGCCAGGCGTTCGGGCTGCATGGTTGAACGTTCTGGTGAAAAATTTATTATTGCCGATGAATTTGCAATATTTTTTTTAATAAAAGTACATGCAAATTCATAATCAGTATCATCAGCGATTACGAATTTTATTTCATCATCCGGTCCCAGAAAATCAAGGTTTTTTATCAAAAATGAACCTTCTTCACCGCTGGAGGGAGTCTTTACATCCAGTATCTTACGAACAGGGGCCGGTACCTCGTGTATACTCAGACTGCCATTTGTTTCCAGCTGCATGGTATACTTTTTTTCAAGCAATGCCGTGATCAAAGGGATAGTGGCAGGTTGTAAAAGGGGTTCACCTCCGGTTATTGTTATATGATGAGCATTATCGTATCCCGATACAATTTCAACAATGCGGGGTATGGAATAATGCTCACCACCT
>JAGYNX010000169.1 GCA_018399855.1 Spirochaetota bacterium | reverse complement strand
TTTTTTATTGACACCATAGCTGGCAGGGAAAATATTCCTGCAATAGAAACCGACACCATCAATATAGAATCCGCGTCACAACTGGCCGATAACACTGCTCAGTCAATTATCGATAACCCCGTTATGGCTTTGCAATCTCAGGGTAACCTGAATACTGATTATGCCGCGGAACTGATGTGAACAGTCAGAGAGAGAATAATTTACAATACTGGTAACTGGAGAAAAACGAATGGAAGTTTTTGATGGTTTCATAGCCGCTATAGCATCGGAATTCAAGATGAAATTCCATAAAGATTCAGAAGGCGCATATACGACAACCGTTGAATTTGAAAATAACCGAAACCAGGAGATATTGATTACCTTGACGAAAGATGAATCCGGGGACAGGATAATTAATTACTATTCAATAATTGGGAAGTTAAAAACCGATTCATTCGAGCTGTATAAATATGCACTAAAGGTAAACAGCACCCTGAATTATGGTGCACTTGCTCTTCTCAATGAAACCCTGATTCTCAGAAATTCTATTCTTCTAAAAGATTGCGATCCTGAGCGCTTTATGAAATCTCTATTTTACATTGCTGCCAAGGCCGATGAGCTGGAAGAACTTCTTTTAAAAAAGAATATTTACTGAGTTTTCTGCAGCCGTGCTCTTATTTTGTTACCCATTGACTCAATATATCGATAATGTTCGGTATCATCCGCATGTATGAATACCGCCAGTGTGTCTTTTATGATCAGCATTGTCCTGTCCCTGTTTGAATCTGTATATTCTTTCAGTTTTTTTAATTCCTTTTTAGCGGCACTGTCATCCTTGAATACCAGGATGTAACAGACCATGTCATCTCCGTAAGGTGTACGCGAACCTGCAAGTATGGTAACATGTATTGTTTTAAGATTTCCCGCGTATCCTCCGGGATAAATCTTATCCGCGATTACTTTTATACCCCGGTCATTCACATAGCAGGGGTTGTCCTCAAACACTTTCTGTGCAAATCCTGGTATTTTCCCAAGAATAAACCCTTCCGGAATCTCATCATTATTCAATTTTATTTTCTCTATAAGATCATCGGAGAATAATACACTTGAAAACCCCATTGTCATAGCCAGTACAACGATACAAATGCCGTATAATAACCTGCCGCGTTTCATTTTTTCTCTCCATACGCATAATGTTCTTTACAGGGGTATACACTGCTACTAACAGTAGCGACCCGTACATTTATATTCGGATATTCTTTTCTACCAATTCAGAATAAATTTTATGTTTTTTCTTTAGAGACATAATATTTTTATTGACGGATCATAAATTATCAACTATACATAAATAAAATTTTTCAAAAGTACCGGTTTCAGGATAGCAAACGGCTCTAGTAACCAGCGCATCCACGTTTTTTTGCTTACATAAATTACAAGTTCAGCAGCTTGCTCTGTTTAATAACAAACGGGATTACTGATTGTAATTGTTTTCCAGCTTCATTATCACAATAATTATACTACGTGCGGAGTTTTCACATGGCAAAAGAAAGCACAGGCCTCCCGTATATCCGTAAAAGGGATGGCCGAATAGTATCTTTTACCCCGGAAAAAATAACCGATGCCATCTTCAATGCAGCCAATGCGGTAGGTGGTACAGACAGGGAGACTGCCCGAAACGTGGCAGATTCTGTTGTGGATATAATAAAGATTCTCTACAAGGATGATCATATACCATCTGTTGAGAATATCCAGGATCTCGTCGAAAAGATGCTGATCGAAAAAGGTCATGCAAAAGTTGCAAAAGCATATATTCTTTACAGAGAGCAGCATAGAAAAATCCGTGAAGGGAAAAGCCTGCTTAATGAGGGAATCCAGCTTATTGAAGATTACCTTGACAGGTCAGACTGGCGGGTTAATGAAAACAGCAACATGAGCTATTCCCTGCAGGGATTGAACAATCATATTGCCTCCGCTATCACCGCAAAATACTGGCTTGAACGTATTTACCCGGAAGAAATTCGCGAACTGCATACTAACTGTGATATGCATATACATGACCTTGGCCTGTTGTCTGCATATTGTGTGGGATGGGACCTGAAAGATCTTCTCATCAGGGGTTTTGGTGGTGTTCCCGGTAAAATAGAAAGTAAACCTGCACGCCATTTCCGTACCGCGCTTGGACAGGTGGTAAACTTTTTCTATACGCTGCAGGGTGAATCAGCCGGCGCCCAGGCTTTTGCAAATTTTGACACCTACCTTGCGCCATTCATCCGTTACGACGGACTAACGTATGCCGAAGTAAAGCAATCGCTTCAGGAATTCGTTTTCAATATGAATATTCCCACGCGTGTGGGATTTCAGACTCCCTTCACCAACGTGACACTGGATCTGCAGGTTCCATCCAACATTGCTGATGAACACGTGGTTATTGCCGGTAACATCATGGAGTCTACCTATGGTGAGTTCCAGGAAGAAATGAATATATTCAACAACGCCTTCGCAGAATGCCTGCTTGAAGGTGATGCCCGTCACAGGATTTTTACCTTCCCCATTCCAACCTTCAATATTACGAAGGAATTCGACTGGGAAAACAAATCCCTTAATAAACTCTGGGAAATAACCGCGAAATACGGGATACCTTATTTTGCTAACTTCGTTAATTCTGACATGGATCCCGAAGATGCCCGCTCCATGTGCTGCAGATTACGGCTGGACAACAGGGAACTTCGAAGCAGGGGTGGAGGACTCTTTGGAGCCAACCCCCTCACAGGAAGTATCGGTGTTGTAACTATAAACATGCCCCGACTGGCATACAAGTCATCTACAGAGGAAGAATTTTTTGAAGGCCTTGCGGGCCTCATGGATAAGGCCAAAAAATCACTGGAAATCAAAAGAAAGGTACTTGAAAGTTTTACACAGAATAATCTTTACCCTTACACAAAGCATTACCTTCGGGATATATTTCAACGAAATGAAAAATACTGGATTAATCATTTTTCCACAATCGGGTTGGTAGGGATGAATGAAGCCTGCCTTAACCTTCTTGGAAAGGACATTTCAACTGCTGATGGTAAAGAATTTACACTTCGTGTACTTGATTACATGCGCGACAGAATTCTTACATACCAGAAAGAAACCGACAATATGTACAACCTGGAAGCAACACCAGCTGAAGGAGTGAGTTACCGATTTGCCCGTCATGACAGGGAACAATTTCCGGATATCAGCACTTCCGGTCAGCACGAACCCTATTATACAAACTCTATTCATCTACCCGTTGGCTATTCAGATGATATCTTTGACATGCTGGATCATCAGGATGAACTACAGTCACGCTTTACCGGTGGCACTGTGGTGCACTGCTATATCGGTGAAAAAATTGATGACCCGGAAATGGTGAAACTTTTAGTCAGAAAAATTTCAGAAAATTACAGTATTCCATATTTTACTGTTACCCCCACTTTCAGTATTTGTCCAGTACACGGATACATTCCGGGTTCTCATACATTCTGTCCTCATGAACATACACCCGAGGAGCTTGAAATGTTTGGTATTGATGTACCGGTAAGTTCCGATAATAATATTAGAGAAAAAATTTCATAAGTTTTATCAAAAGGGAGTTTTATTATGAATCATTCTGATACACAGAAGAAAATACCAGTAGAAGTGTATTCACGGGTAGTAGGCTACTTCAGACCGGTTAATCAGTGGAACAAGGGTAAGCAGGAAGAATTTAAAGAAAGAAAAGAGTATAAACTACAAACAATAGAGAAGGCATGCGCCGGTGAATATCAAGGGCATACACAAAACATCGTTAATTGATTTCCCTGGCAGTATAAGTGCCATAATCTTCAGTGGGGGTTGCAACCTTCGATGCCGTTATTGTCATAATCCTGACCTGGCTTGTAATTCTTGCGGTCTCCAGGGATACAGTAACGATGAGGCGCTCTCTTTTATTATGAGCAGAATACACCTGATAGACGCGGTTGTTCTGTCCGGTGGAGAACCAACACTTTCACCTCGAATAAAAGACTTCACACGAACACTAAAAGACCTCGGGCTCAAGGTAAAACTTGATACAAACGGATTTAACCCTGATATCGTGAATGACCTGGTACTTGAGGGATTGCTTGATTATATAGCCATGGACGTCAAAACTTCGCCGGAGAAATACCATTTACTCACTGGTAATGATAGTCCTTTCGACACCATAATTGATACCCTTGATATTCTTCGACATTCAGGTGTCCTGTATGAACTTCGAACAACCTGTATTCCTGAATATGTTACCATGGATGACCTGTTTGCCATTCGGGACAAGGTTGAGCATGTTGACGCATATTTTTTACAGCAATTTGTGAACACGACAACACTGGATGAGGCATTTCATACAATTCAGCCATATCCACCGGGAACACTGATTTCTTTCAGGCAATTTGTTTCCACGTTCGCGGATACATGCGAAGTCAGGGGAATTTAGTTTTCTCCTACAGTCAACCATTCAATAGCATCACCAGCAAGCACAAGGGCTTTAACCCCATCCACATCTTCGCCCAGCATGCCAGCATAACCACCATGGTTTGAAAAATCAAGCCATACAGAATCATTGTTATTCAGCGGCACATATAGTATTACTCTTTCTATTCTTCCGTAATTCACCCTGTCCCCATAAAATGATTCACTTCCCCTTTTCATTGGAAGTGCCAGGTAAGCCTTAACACCCTTCTCTTCAAGCATATATTTCGCAAGCACCGCTTTTTCAGCAGCGGTGCCCTTTGCCAAGCTAAGCACATCTATTGCTCTACCCACATGAAGGATGCTTCCATCTTCAAGGGAAATATTTTTCTGAACCCTGTCATAAACACTGTCAATTATTGACCTTACGCTTCCATTTTCAGAGAAAAGATCATTGACCAGGTAAAACCCTTCACCACTTTTCTTTACGATAC
>JAGYNX010000168.1 GCA_018399855.1 Spirochaetota bacterium | reverse complement strand
CACGTAAAACTTTCGAGGAGCACCTTATGAATTTTCTTCTCTCTACCCCGGAAAAATAATATTTTTTTGATTTTACCCCTCTTTTAGGTTTAACTGGTAGAAGTATATGATAAAAAAATTGTTGCATAATAACTCTTACGAATTAGAGTACTACTATGTTTGATATACATGATTATTACAACGACAGCCTTCAAAGCATCGAAGACACTGACCTGCAGGTAGAAGTGGGGGATATTGACGAAGATATATCCAGCGATATCGACTCATTACTGAAAAATCGTTTTGATTCGCTGTATCTAAAAGACAAGTTCAAGAAGCATGCCAGCACCATTGAACTTATCTATCCCCGCATCGCCTATTCACATCACCGTGCCCTTATTAAGTCACCCGATCATATACGGTTTTTACTGTCCCTGTACCCTTATAAAAGCGACCTTGAGAATATTGAGAAAATAGTGTTAAAACCCAGGCACGTGGTTCTGGGCTCTGTGGAACTGATGTCATTATATATGCGGCAAAAGAAGATACTGGTATTGTACCTGCACCAGCCGCATATGTACCGTCTACATGACTCCAGCATGAGAGAATATGCTGAATTCATGCCCATGAACCTACAGTCTCTGCTGAAAGACGGTCAAATTGCCAATACCGTGAATACACAAAAAAAAGATGAACTGAAGATTCCCCCACTCTGGTACGTCATGTCACTCATTCAATCATCAAATGATGACAGAATTGACAAATTCTTCATCAAGCGGGGGGGTAAATTCGGAAACAAAATAAGCGCCACCCTGGATGAAATATCCTTCTTTTACGCCCGGCATGGCTATTAAACCGCATGATGGATTATCACATACATACCCGGCTCTGCGGCCATGCCAGTGGAGAAGTTGAAGATTACATAGAAGCCGCTATAAACGCAGGCTTGGACGAGATAGGCTTTTCAGATCATGCCCCCCTCCCCGAGAAACTTCGAAGCGGTATTACCATGTGTCCCCATGAAACCGAGACTTACCTGGAGCGGCTTTATAACGCACGCCAGGTTTACAGTGACCGCATTGATGTGAAGATGGGATTTGAAGTGGATTTTCCACTTTTTGATTCATTTGACCCCGCCTACTTTGACGACCCCAGACTTGACTACCTGATTGGATCATGCCATTTCATAGATGACTGGCCATTTGATCATCCCGACTATATTGACGAATTTTCGAGGAGGGATATCAACCAGGTATACGAACACTATTTTTCTATTATGGGTGAAATGGCCAGTTGTGGTCTTTTCCAGGTGGCAGGCCATTTTGACCTGGTGAAAAAATTCGGGCACAGGGCTACCCGTGATTTTTTCAAAACAATAGAAGATATTGCCCAAATCATGGCAAAAAACGACATGGCTGCTGAAATAAATACTGCCGGGTTAAGAAAACCGGTTGGTGAAATATATCCATCTGAAAATATACTCAGGATATTTTTTGATCAGAATGTACCGGTAACACTTGGTTCTGATGCCCATTCACCCGGGGAGGTGGCCTACATGTTTGATAAAACCCTGCAAACATTACGAAATGCAGGGTATAGAAATATCTCAGGCTTCACCAAAAAAAAACGCTACACTATCCCGATATGAAAGAAGATATTTTTATTCAAAAAGAAAACAGTATATGGGAAGTTTCCATGCATCCACGTGTATATGCGGGTGTGGTGGGAAGGGATGGCAACAGCATTGACTATACCGCCCCCTCCGAAGAATGCAGGCTTGCTGAAATAGAACTACTCTCCCGGCTTACCGGTATGCAACCATCATGTATTATTATGCTGCAGCAGGTGCACGGTGATGATATTGTGGAAATCAAGAATTGCCCTGCACACACAAAACCATGGCATTTTTCAGCAGATGCCATGGTTACCTCAAAACCCGGGATATGCCTGGTAATACGAACCGCCGACTGCGTACCGGTGATCATCACCGATCCCGTGTCCGGCATGCTGGGAGTAGCCCATTCGGGCTGGCGGGGATGCAGGCTTGATATAACCGGCAAGCTGGTTGACTTCATGGTTGCACAGAAGGGATGTCAACCTGAGAACATGGTGGCAGCCATACTTCCGGCTATTGGCCCCCACTCCTACGAAGTTGGACAGGATGTTGCCCGCCATTTCCCCGGGTACATAGAAAAAAAAGATGCCAGCCTGTTTCTGAACCTCTGGAAAACAATAGAAGACTCACTGAATACACATGGACTAAGTCCTTCCAGCATTATCTCCACTGGTAGATGCACCCTTAAAGAATCAGAACATTTTTTTTCATACCGGGGAGGAGACGCAGGCAGAAATCTCAATTTCGCCTTTTTGCGATAATTTCGTGTAATCATCCCCAGAGCTTTCCGTCTTCACATTACATCGGTTTTTAATACTCTACGCAAATAACCGGATTGTTCAGCATTAATTTGTTGCACTTTTTCTTCATATCTGAAATATATTAATAATCAGATAAAGATATCAGAGAGGTTAGCGTATGGAAGGATCACCCGCTCTGCAGTTATCAGGTATTGTTGATACCTACAATCATGTTCAGACTATTAATGAAGTAAAAAAAATTTTTTCATTTTACTATCCCCAGTCCGGGTTCGGGAAGATACAGAAAGTATATACCCGGGTGAAGAAACTCTTTGAAGGGAAATTTTCCGGGTATCGTGAATGCAATACCCAGTATCATGATTTCAGGCATACACTGGATGCCCTCCTGGCTTCTGCCCGCATTCTTGACGGGTACAACCTGCGTCATACTCCAATTCCTGAAAATACAGCCCGTAACCTGTTAATTGCCGCACTGTTACACGATACCGGGTATATTCAGGAAAGCTGGGACACGGAAGGCACAGGGGCCAAGTATACAAAAAATCATGTGCTGCGAAGTGTTGAATTTACACGAAAAAACTACGATGAACTGGGATTGGACATCGAATATGTTCCCGAAATAACCCAGTTTATACAATGTACCGGGTTGAACACCAATTTTAATGAAATACCTTTCATGTCGCGTGCGCATAAAATTTGCGGCGCATGCCTTGGTACCGCCGACCTGCTGGGGCAGATGGCAGACAGGGAATATCTTGAAAAGCTTCTTTTCCTTTACTATGAATTCCGCGAAGCTGGTGTTCCGGGATACGATACCGAGTTTGATATAATTAAAAAGACAGAAGATTTCTATGTCCTTACCAGGAACAGGCTGAAGGATTCCTACATGAACGTGCAGCGTTACACAAAAAATCACTTCAGTACACGGTACCATATAGACTCAAACCTCTACATGATTTCAATAAATCGGCATATAAGGTATCTTCGCAAGATTATACGTGATGAGACCACCAATTTCCGTCACAAACTGAAGAGGGGTGATCAGCACATGCTGCATACCCTTTCTCAGCAGCCACCCATCCATCATTGACTGCACACATACCGGACAGACGGATAGATGTCCTCCTTTTCGATATTGACTTTTCAATGATCCGGCAGTTATACTTATCATTGAAAAGCTAAATATAGAAAAGGAGGTGGCTAATGCTTGATTTCACATTATCCAAACAACAGGAAGAAGTTCGTCAGCATGCCAGGGAATTCGCCCTGAAAGAGATACTGCCCGTAGCCTGGTATTATGATGAGATAGATGAAATACCCACATATATTCTTGAGAAAGCCTTTAACGAAGGCCTCATGAATTCAGACATCCCAACAGAATACGGGGGAAAGGGGTACGGTCTTGTTGAAGGGGCCCTTATGACAGAAGAGATTTCTGCCGCCTGTCCCGGACTTGCAACCTCCATATTTGACAATTCACTGGGAATGGAGCCTTTGATCCTTTCAAATAACGAAGCACTTAAAAAGAAATACCTTACAAAAATTGCAAACGAATTCAAACTCATATGCTTTGCCACTTCAGAACCAACAATGGGTTCGGATGTTTCAGGTATACGGTGCAAGGCGGAAAAGGACGGAGATGATTACATTCTCAACGGAACAAAATTCTGGATTACCAACGGCGGGATCGCCGATTACATGACGGTCTTTGCCACTGTTGATCCCAAGTCGAAACATAAGGGTATTTGCGCATTCCTGGTTGAACGTGACTGGGAAGGAGTCTCCGTGGGAAAACATATTCCCAAGCTTGGCCAGCGCTGCTCAAATACCGCGGGCCTCAATTTTAAAAACGTGCGTGTGCCAAAGGAAAACGTGATAGCCCCTCCCGGTGAAGGGTTTCTCCTTGCCATGAAAACATTTTCCAGAACACGTCCTATTATTGGATCTTTCGCGGTTGGTGCCGCCCGATCGGCCATGGAATATGCCATTGATTACGCAAAAAAGCGACAAGCCTTCGGCATGAATATATCCAATTTCCAGGCTATCCAGTTCAAGATTGCCGAGATGTACCAGAAAGTTGAAACATCGCGCCTGATGACCTGGAAGGCAGCATGGGAAGCAGACAACGGCATTGACCCCACTATAACCGCATCAATCACCAAGTTCTACGTAACCGAGTCTGCCATGGAAGTACTCAACGATGCCCTGCAGGTTTTTGCCGGGTACGGGTATACGAGATTTTTCCCCATTGAGAAGCTTCTGAGGGATACCAGGTTATTCACCATTTACGAGGGCACAAGCGAGATACAACGTGGCATCGTCGCAGGGTATGCCCTTAACAGCTATGAATCGGTAATGCCCCCACTTGATGATCTGCCTGTTACAAGATTCGAAAGCGGCATGCACCGTAAGCCGGATGAAACCACGACCGATAGTACACCATTATGGCGTTGCAGAATGTGTGGATACATTCATGAAGGTGATGAGCCTCCCGAAGAATGTCCGTATTGCTTCTTTCCTAAAACAGCTTTTAAGAAGGTATGGCCGGAAGAAAAATAACGGCCTGCCCGTCCCCCCTATGCGGAAACTGACTTGTACCCACAAATCGGATTGAGGGAGATGGATAAAG
>JAGYNX010000167.1 GCA_018399855.1 Spirochaetota bacterium | reverse complement strand
AGGCTGTCCTGCCGGTTCACCTGTTCGGCCAGCCCGTCCATCTTGTCCTTGATCTGTCTTGTCATCTCGTGCTGGGCCCGTGCCTGTTCCTGTATCTTGTCACGCTGCGCGGTGGTCTGTTCATCGTACTTGTCGATCACCGGTATCGTTCTATATGAGAGCCAGCAGAGTAGACCGAACATGAGTATGAAAAAGATCTCCCGTAACAGAACAATCTTGTCAGTTACGGGTGCACCGTTTTCCATGGCAAATAACGACACCTCTCCACCTTTGGAAATAGCAAAAACTACAAAAAAGGACCAGATAACTAACGCGAAAACGCTGTAAAAGATAAATGCCCGTCTATTATGCTGCAATTGCAGCATGATAACCAGCACGATCATCAGTATGGAGGTATTATACGACTGCAGGGCAAAGGTCCATCCCACATCAAACCCGTACTTGAACTTGGCGATCATGGGCATTGCAACAGTAAGAAAACCCAGTATCCAGATAAGCAGGTTGGCCGGTTTATGATGCTTTTTGCGGGAGTATATAATATAGGCGATGACGGCACATGTAATGTTGACCATAAGCGGGGGAATCACTTCGCTCCATTCCACGTTGGCTACTATCTGAAATATCTCCGCAATTGTTGCCAGAATGAGATACGCGATCAAATAAGTGAAGCTGTTCTTTATGATCAAGACATCTTTTGCTGTATATGTTCTTTCAGCCATTGCAACCACCCTTTTTCCGAATTTCAGAAATCCGTCCAATAATCCGGAGCCACTTTATACGCATACGCAGAGTATACAAGAATAAATAAGTAAATTAATAATATTATTCATTACTAATGTAATATCACAAATCACCATGCGTTTCATTAATTTACATATATTTCAGGTACTTTTCCAGCTTACCAGGTATTCACGGTTTTCACCTGGCAGTGGTGATTCAGGGTCAGTAATCCAGCTGCCGTTAAGATCCATCTCGTCGGCGGCACGCTGGAAATGGCACATGGCTATCCCCATGTCTACACGCTGCAGGTCAAGAAGCCCGAAAAGCTTCTTGCTGCTGCCTGAATACCCCTGAGTCCTGTCCAGGTAAAAATGGAAACTATCATCGCTACTTCGAACAACCCGCCATGGCTGTTTGTTTGAGGCAGAAGGAGCACGCCTCACCATCTCCAGTGCGTCAGCGTACATCCCCGCACCCGCCTGGTCAAGCCGGCCATGAAAACTCCCATCGAAGAACAGTTCTTCCCAGGGTTTTCGCCTGTTGGATCCCGCGGAAAAACGTATCATTGCATCCATCATGCTCTTTTTCTTTGCCGGGTATCCAACCGACACCACTGCCGGCAGCAGTTCATCGTGACGCAGCCCTATGGCACCGGCAAAAGCCGAACGGCTGAAGGTGCCGCCCAGCCAGCAGGTACCAAGATCCATGTCGGTGGCAAACAGGATAAGATGCTCCATAATGAACCCGAAATCCTCAAGGTTCTTCTCACCTTCACCCACGGCACCGACAATAAAACCGGCTGGATTTCGGATTACACCGTATGTGCCGAGGTTCTGTAATGACTTTTCGTCATCAGGTGAAGCGGCCTTTAGCTGAAGACGAACGTTACTGCCAAAAGGTGGGACGGGCACATCATCCATATACGCTTCAAGCTCAAGCCTGTCATCATCTGAAAGCTTTTCTTGCCGGTAGGTTCGGCAGGAATAACGTTTGGTAACTATTGTATGTAGTGATTCCGAGAATTCCATGATCTCCACATATTAGCACGCGTAAGGGATATATTCCCAGCATATTTTTTTTAATTTTGGGACCTGATATGAAACCAGTAAATACTCGAATTAATGTTGACATACATATTACATTATTATAAAATTGCCATACTGGTTGAACATCCAACCATTTACCCGGGTGTTACTATACCAGCACGGCAATTAACAGGCACACAGCTTGCTGTCATGTCCGCCAGGCCCACATTCAGCATTCCCCTGCGTGACAACTCCTACCAGTCTGAATGCCGTGTACTTATAGCAGGGAGAGTGATTTTATGAAATTACCTTTTAAGAACATTGGGCACATGCTTGAAAAACAGGCCGGCAGCTTCCAGGATAAAACCATCATCCGGTTTGATGACTGGGATATTTCTTATATCGAACTTGAAGACAGGAGCTCCCGGGTAGCATCAATGCTAATTGACCTGGGAGTACAAAAAGGTGACAGGGTATGCCTGATGATGGATAATTCACCCGAATTCCTGTTCACCTATTTCGGCATAATACGTGCCGGCGCGATAGCCGGACCCATAAACTGCTGGTGGCAGGACAGGGAGATCAGCTACCTGTTAAATGATTCTGCCGCGGTGGCCCTGGTATTTGACGCCGCCTACCGGGACAGGATCGATAAACTGGGCCCGGAAGCTTCAGAATTAAAGCACATCATAGAACGGGACGGGGCCGATGACCGGTATATTTCATACCAGAGTCTTATTGAAAAGAGGGGATCTGAACCCCTGCCCGAAATCAGCCTTGATGACGTGTCAACCATCGTGTATACTTCTGGAACAACCGGCAACCCCAAGGGGGTACTTCTCACTCACGGGAATATTCTCACCAACTCCTGGCAGGCAGGCAAGCTGGCTTCCATTAGCAAGAATGACGTGGTATTATGCTTTCTGCCCCTTTTCCACGTGAATGGCCTGGTTATCACCGGAATAGCTCCCATTTTTGCCGGGGCACAGATTATTCTTCGCAAAAATTTTTCCGCCACGGATTTTTGGGAATGCGTATCGAAATACGGGGTAACTATTTTCAGCGGTGTTCCCACCATTTACCAGATACTCCTGGCAACCCCCTTTGATGAAAAGCTGGACCTTTCATCCCTCAGGTACGGAGTATGCGGTGCAGCACCTATGCCTGTTGACACCATACAAAAATTTGAGAACCAGTTCAACATGACAATTATTGAAGGGTACGGTCTCACCGAGGGTACGGCCGGTGCCACTGCCAATCCCATAGACGGGGTAAGGAAGATCGGCTCAATAGGCGTTCCTTTCGCCGAAAGCAGTGTGAAACTCTTCGACGATGATGACAACGAGGTTCCCCAGGGTGAAGTTGGCGAGATCGTTATACAGGGGGGAAACGTGATGAAGGGATACTTTAACCAACCCGAAGAAACCGCGAAAACCCTCCGAGGTGGATGGCTGCACACAGGTGACATGGCCTACCAGGATAAAGATGGATACTTCTTCATCGTGGACAGAAAGAAGGAGATGATCATACGGGGTGGTGAAAACATTTACCCGAAAGAAGTTGAAGAGATCATCTTCTCTCATCCGGCAGTGCAGGAAGTGGCGGTTGTGGGCATCCCGGATGACATGTACGGCGAAGAAGTCATGGCATGCCTGGTACCGGTGCCCGGGACAACCATCAATTCCGAGGAATTCAGGGCATGGTGCAGGGAAAACATGGCCTCCTACAAGGTGCCAAAGTACGTTGATGTACGAGAGGCCCTGCCAAAGAATATCCTTGGCAAAATTCTCAAGAAGGAACTGAAAACTGAGCTCGCAAAAGAGGGCAAAGTAAATACGGCCGGGTCAAAACGGGAACAACCGGCATAAAAACCGGATTGACGTTACTTCCGCCATTGTATACCCTTACATATCTTATTCCTGAGTAGAGAAGATATACTTATATACATGGTGGATTCGACATGGAACGAATACGACAGTTTTTTCTTGCTTCGTACACTGGCACCGGCTACCTCATGGAAGCCCGGAGCCGCCTGCTGATGGCATTTGACCTTGTTTTCATAATCCTTGTTTTGTTGCTGCAACTAAGCATGAGTTTTGTTGGATGGGACCACTTTGTGAAAACATTGTATATCACCCCCTTCCTTATAACAGGCTTCGTGATCAGCCTCACCCTTTTAAGAAATGGGAAGTACTTCGCTGCCGCGAACACCCTTATCGGTTTCGCCTCGGCGGCAGCGATTGGGGGGCTGCTGCGGGAACCCTTTATGAACCCGGAATTTACCTATAGCAGTTACATCTATTTTATGTACCCCCTGCTCATCATGTGTGTCATTTTTACCAGCAAAAGAACTCTCACCGTAGTTTCTTTGTTATTTTTAATAACCAACATCACCCTGTTTATTATTATGAAAAATATAGTACAGTACCCATTGGAAAAGCAGGTGATGATCGCCTTCAACGACATCAACTTCTCCATTATCTTTTTCTATATCATCGCCATTGCGGTTACCCGTATTTTTAACCGCTCCATTGATCTTGCCAACCAGGAAAGCACACGACACCTCAAGAGCGTGGAGTTCATCCAGGAAATGCTGGATGACGGCACACAGAACCTTGTCAGCGGAATGAACGAGATGTCAGAGATGTCACGGGACTTTGCCGACAGGGCACAGGAGCAGGCATCATCGGTAGAAGAGGTTACGGCCACCATTGAGGAGATCTCCGCCGGGATTGAAAACGTTGCCGGGTTTGCCCGTAACCAGGACCAGGGCCTGGAAGAGATGACCGCAGTACTGAATGAACTGTCGGATATCATCGGGGGCCTTGACGCCACCATAAACGATTCACAATCAGCCATGGACGATATTACCGACAAGGCAGGCTCGGGTGAACGGTCGCTGCGGGAAATGGAAAAGAACATGGGCAATATCCGTCAAAGTTCAGAACAGATGACCGGCATCATCGGTATTATCAACGACATCTCTGACCAGATCAACCTGCTTTCCCTTAACGCCGCCATCGAGGCTGCCAGGGCGGGAGATTCCGGCCGCGGTTTTGCCGTGGTGGCCGACGAGATATCCAAGCTTGCCGACCGCACCGCCACCAGCATAAAGGACATCAACGCACTTATCAAGACCAACGACAGCGAGATCAAGACCGGCATGAGCGTGGCCGGACAGGTAGTGGAATCCATCAGCATCATCATGGACTCCCTTGAACGTGTTCGAAATATTATCGAT
>JAGYNX010000166.1 GCA_018399855.1 Spirochaetota bacterium | reverse complement strand
CTGGTAGATTCGTCTATTGTGCATAAAGGGCTCTGGGTCTGATTCGTAATACCAGTTATAGAATTTTCCGGCGAGAGGATAGGTAAGCGCCGCCGGCATATGTATCCGAAAGTCAAGCCTGTGATCGTTGCGTCCCGCTTCAAGCACAAGCACCCTGTTTTTCGGATTGGCGCTCAGCCTGTTGGCCAGTACGCTTCCGGCGGAACCTCCGCCAACTATTATGTAGTCATACTTCTGTCTGGTCATGATGCCTCCGTAGTTATGATTTTTATGGGCTCACCTGTGAACCCGGATTGTCCTAAATTTTCTTTACCCTCTTTCTAAGCAGCACATAATGCATGGTAATACTTGCCAGCGCTTTTGCGGGTTCTGCGGCCCTTATTTCTTCTGCGGTCTCTATCCAGTTGGCAACGGTCTGCATCCTGTATTCGGGGTCTTCATACAGTGCGTAATCGTAAGAACTGAATCCAAGCTGCAGTGCCCCCATCATCCATTCATACACCGGGTTGTGCGCCATCCTGGCAAGCTGCATGTTCAATTCACGGTCCATCTCTCCTACAGAGGTCATGTCCGGTTCTTCAGACTGCAGGGTTGATTCAAGTTTTCTTGTTCCTTCAACCAGTGCGTTTTTTTCCTCAATAGTTCCACGGGCTATGGCAAGAGATGTGATAGACCTGTCGATGCTTTCACGAAACTCGATGATATACTCGGGTGATACATCATGCTGCTTCAGGTAGAGGGCCAGCGACTCACTCACGTTGGCAACGTCTACCTGTTTTACAAATGCTCCACCCCGTGCACCTTTACGGATCTCGATAAGATCTTTCTGCTTTAACGCCCGTAACGCCTCACGGATCACTCCGCGGCCCGTCTTGAACTGTACCTGCAACTCCCGTTCGCTGGGCAGACGGTCACCCGGCTTGATCTTACCGCTGATGACTGCCGCCTCGATCTGCAGGGCAACGTCTTCACCGGCACGCCCTACCCGTACGGGTGTGAACATGGGTTCGCCGTTGCCCGAAAGGCCGTTTTCGCTCATTTGTTCTACCTTCCCGATAATGGTAGTACCATTTTATTTTTTGCATACGTATGTCCGCACCATGACAGGCAATAAACCTGCCGGAATGGGCATACCAGTACCCTTGAGATTACATTTTTTCGATATTGACGAACGATGACTGGTAATTCCGCATTAATTGCTGAATTACCAGGTTAGATACGCTTCTTAATGGTAGTACCATTCTTTACGGGGTAAGGTTTTTGTCAAGGGGTTTTTGTGGAAAATGCATTCTTATCTTTGGGTAGTGATTTAAATTCCGGTTTACATTCATGTGACCCGTGATATAATCTTGTACCCACAAATCGGATTGAGGGAGATGGATAAAGGAAACAGAATAGTTTGCAGTATTAAATAAATTATCTGATTTGCCTACTCCCTCCCCCTTGATGGGGGAGGGCCGGGGTGGGGGTGAGTTGCGTATATGAAAAAAGATATTGTAAATTTTTCAAGACAACTTCGCAGAAATCAAACAGATGTTGAAAAGCTGTTGTGGAAACATCTGAGATCCCGTCAATTAATGGGGTTGAAGTTCAGGAGACAGCAGCCGATAGGGAATTATATTGTCGATTTTGTATGTTTTGAAAACAAATTGATCATAGAGTTAGATGGAAGTCAGCATATAGATGATAAAGATAAAGACAATGAAAGAGATGGATGGTTAAACTCACAGGGATTTACAGTGATACGATACTGGAATAATGATGTCATGAATAATATTGATGGAGTGCTTGAACATCTGGTAGAAGTATGTGCAACACACCCTCCCCTAACCCACGTTCTCAGGATGAGGTTGGTGCCGACGTGCGACAGGACGTCGCAAAACGCGTCGGCCTCCCATCAAGGGAGGGGGACAAAAGAAACAGGATAGTTTGCAGTATTCAATAAATTATCTGATTTGTAGGTACAAGTCAGACCCTGCAATCAGGTAAACCAGGTACATAAGAAACACCAGCAACATGATTAAAGCTTCCCAGCGATCCAGCTTTCTTTTCCTGCCGGTAAACATGGCGATAAAAAGAAAGAGGGTGGCAACGCCCAGTATGATCATCTCCACGTTAAATGCCCGGTCATATTCCACTGGCAGAATTATGGCACTTATACCGAGGATGAATAATATGTTAAATATGTTTGACCCGATAACATTGCCTACCGCCATGTCACTTTTCTGCCTGTAGGCTGCTACCGCTGAAGTGGCCAGTTCGGGAAGTGAAGTACCTGCTGACACTACGGTAAGTCCGATTATACGCTGGCTTATACCAAGTGCTGATGAAAGGGCAACAGCACCGGTAACAACAAACCTGCCTCCTATCACCAGGCCAAGTATCCCCACAAGCAGGAAAAGTATGATTTTTAATGTAGACATGTGTTCTAGGGGGACATCAATAGAGGCATCAATACCGGATATCCTGTATACGTACAAAAGGAAGGCAACAAATATAACAAGAAATATCATCCCCTCCAGCCTGGATATGGTAAGTCCTTCACCCGGCAGTGAGCATATCATTGTTACGCTGGTAAACAACATCACTACCGCCAGCAGGGAGAAAGGGATCTCTTTCCAAACTGTATTCTTCTGTACCACCAGGGGGTAGATTAAACCGGACACACCAAGTATCAACAGTATATTAAAGATATTACTGCCAATTACATTTGAAAGAACAAGGCTGCTGCTCCCCTGCACGCTTGCCATCACGTTAACCAGTAACTCAGGTGCCGAGGTACCAAATGAAACCACCGTTAACCCGATGGCGATCTCGGATACCCGCATTTTCCTGGCCAGTGATGAGGCCGCTTCAACAAAGAAGTCAGCCCCTTTCAATAAAAATACGAATCCAACCAGCAACAGTAACCCATTTACCAGCATGGCCCGTTTCCTCCGGGTTATTAATTAATGCTGCATTATACCATATTTTTTTAAAAGCAACAGTATTTGTATTGTTTTTTCCGACTATGCTGTTATTTCGTTATAATTCATATTTTTCTTTCTATGTATCAGATAGGAATACAGTTTACCTGTGCATATCACTTAAAGAGTACCTTCCACTGCCTGCGCGAAATACTGAAACTATAAAACGAGAAAGGCACTGCCCCCTACCCGCAGCTTTTTCCGTTGACACGGCGGCTATATGCTGCATACTTCAGGGTACACCTACCCTTACATCCCGGAGGCAGCCGTGAATAACAGCACCCTGTTTCAAGATATTATTTCGGCCCTGGCCAGGGACAAAACCCTCATGGGGATAGACCTTGACGCGGCCCGTGAGAAACTTTCACCCCACAAAGACCTGAAGCGGGGGCTTGACTGCGTGGTTTCTTTTCTGGACGGGCTGGGTGAGCATACACATGCGGGGGGTGGTTCTGATGCGAAGCCTTCACGTCCTGCAGAGTGGGATGTTGTTGAAGATTTTTTTACTACCGGCATCTCTCTTGTGCTGCAGGAAGTAAGATGCCGCCTTGACGAAGATCCCGATTTCGCACTCACCATGGCCCGGCTGCACACCGAAATAACCTCCGGTGAATACGGGGCTGCCCGCCTGTTTCGCAGGCTGTTCTTCCCCGAAGCAGACTTTGATACCGATGATACGGACAGCGAAATATCCAGCCTGCGAAAGAAACGTGAAGTCACCATCACCCGGGTGCATAAACATCCCGTGACAAACCCCGCGGAGGAGATCATCTTCACGTCAAACGCCCTGCTTACTGTACCGGCCGCCGGAACTGACCCTGGCAGACTGGGGCTGTCTGATTCCATAAAGTCAGTAGTGCCCCGGATAATGGAAGAAGAGCAGCGGTACTGGTACGATCACCCCGTTCAGCTGGGAACGCCGCCGGAACACAACGAGGTGATCTACGGGTTGAAAGGACTGGAAGAGGCCCTGGCCTTTGAAGAAAATGCAGGCATGAAAGACCCGCAAACCCACGCTACCTGCCTGCTCTCTGTGTCGGTCACCCACGAGGGGCTGCACCGGGTTGCACGGCGCTACCTGCAGGATGAGCTGCAGGCGCATGCAAACCTGAAACGGCTTTCTGTCTACGTATTCACCGAAGACGATACCCGCCGCATTCTTGAAGAAGTGCTGCTGCCGGCCTGCCGTGAAATGCTGGGTACCGATGATACCGCCATGCTGAACGAAGTTTTCGGGGTGGACGGGAAATACGGCAGGCATTACAGTTTTCTCAAGGCCATCACCGCCTTCTGGCAGGTACTGGTAGAGCCCAAAACCCGGGGCACCTTCAAGATCGACCTTGACCAGGTGTTTCCGCAGGAAAGGCTGGTGGCAGAAACGGGCCGCTCGGCATTTCAGCATCTTGCCACACCCCTGTGGGGGGCCGACGGCATCGACGCCGACGGCAACCGTGTACACCTTGGGCTCATTGCCGGGGCACTGGTGAACGAACGCGATATCGGAAATGGGCTTTTCACCCCTGACGTTTCCTTTCCCTCTTCTGACAACTACGGGGAAACCCTCTTTTTCTACAGCCCCCTGCCGCAGGCCCTTTCAACTGAAGCAGAGATGATGACCCGCTACACCGGCCAGGGGGGCCCTGACGGTAAGTCTTCCTGCATACAGCGAATACATGTCACCGGGGGCACCAACGGAATACTGGTTGATTCCTTAAGGAAGTACCGTCCATTCACGCCTGGCTTTATCGCCAGGGCCGAAGACCAGGCATATATACTCTCCACCCTGTTCAACGATGAGGATGAGGGATTCATGCGCTACCTTCACAGGGACGGTTTTTTTATGCGCCACGATAAAGAGGCATTTGCCGGCGAGGCGATAAAGGCGGCAAAAATCGGCAAGATGATCGGTGACTACGAACGGATTCTGCTGTTCACCCATTACTGCAGGGCACTGCCCTGGAGCGTAGAAAAGGTGAAGGACGTGATTGATCCTTTCACGGGCTCCTTCGTGTCCCGCATGCCTTTTACCGTGATATGCATGCGCCTGG
>JAGYNX010000165.1 GCA_018399855.1 Spirochaetota bacterium | reverse complement strand
TGCCACTGGGCCTGTAGACCGTGGATTTTACAGCCCTGTCTTCAAGTTTTATTTCTTCACGTACGATGGGGATTACCTTGCGTACCTGCTTTTCAGTTTCAGTTATTTCCCTGATAATGGTAAGTTTTACCAGGGTTCCCTTCTCTCCGCGAATAAGCCTTACCACGTCCCGTAAGTCCATGTCGATAACGTCAACCGGTTCTTCGTCGTCCTGTGCTACAGCTACTATCTTGTCGTTTGGTTTCAGCTGTAAATCTTCAGGAAGCTTATCTGCCGCTCCGCCAGGTATGATTCGCTCTACTGTTACGAACCCATCTTCTGAACGAAGTAACACCCCTATGCCTTCCAGCTTAAGGTTTGTGGAGATCATGAAGTCTTCGTGTTCTTCCTGTGTAAGGTAGTTTGAATGCGGATCAAGGGCAGTGGAAAAGGCATTTGTAAAAAGAGCAAATTTCTTTTTTGAATCCATCTCATCAATACGCTTGAGTGTTAGGTCAAACTTTTTAAGCAGTTTCTTTTGTGCTTTTTCTTCTGTTATGGTGGAATTCTTATAATTCAGTAATTGGAGCTTTACATTCTTTCTCCATCGTTCTCTCATATCTTCAGGAGTTCTTGCATACGGTATGCTGTCCCTGTCGGTCACGATTGTTTCGTCACGGGTAAAATCGTATTTCTTTTTCGTGAGTTCACTGCTCAGGTCGATGACCTCGTGGGCACGCTTGTTATACACTGCAAAAATGTGGGTGAGAAATTCAAATTGCTCGTCCCTGGTAAAATCATCTATTTTTTCACGGTACTTGTCGAAAGAATCGATGTCTTCCTGGTAAAAATAGTATTTTCCCGGATCCAGAATTTTAATTAGATTATCAAGGGTCTTGCTCGAGAGATTGTCATCAAATGTATCATATTGCACATGTGTTCTGAGAAACATCGAAATAATGGCCTGTACATCACTGGCAGATAGATTCGAAGATTTTTTGAAACAGCCAGAAAATGATACCAGTAATATTAAGAGAGGAATAATTGTTCTTGAAATAAATGGTCGGGAGCGTAGCATAGATTTATATTTCCTTGTTATTTTTGTATTTCTTCATCAGTAGTGGAGGCCTGCATTCAAATGGTGGCTTTTATAACTACAGTAATCGAGTATAGCTCGATAATGCCGTAAGTCAATTAGATTTTTTGATCCATTTTTTATCAACAAAAAAGAATTGACTGCTTCAAATAAAATTGTCATTGCTGGGGTCGTGTTGTCCTGAAATTGCGCGGAGGTCATGATGATAACCGAAAAATCTGTAGTAGAATTGAGCAGGATGCTTGAAAACAATGATGTGTCTGCCAGGGAGATATGTGAAGCATATCTTGACCGTATTGACGCATTTGATGAAAAGATACATGCCTATATTACTGTTGACAGGGAAGATGTGCTGCGGCAGGCAAAGGAATCCGATCAAAGAAGGGGGGCAAAGAAACAGCTGTCGCCATTTGACGGAATACCGGTTGCGTTAAAGGACAATATGTGTACCAGCGGCATACTGACTACCTGCGCGTCCGCCATTTTGAATAATTTTATTCCTCCTTATAATGCTACTGCGTATGAAAAGCTTCTTGAGAAAGGATTTGTACTTTTAGGGAAAACCAACCTTGATGAATTTGCCATGGGATCAACAACGGAAACATCATACTTCGGGGCTACGAGAAACCCCCATGACCTGGAGCGGGTTCCGGGGGGTAGTTCCGGGGGGTCTGCTGCGGCTGTCGCGGCGAAGATGGCACCGGTAGCCCTTGGCTCTGATACGGGGGGGTCTATTCGTCAACCGGCTTCCTTCTGCGGCGTGGTTGGTATTAAGCCCACTTACGGCAGGGTGTCCCGGTATGGCCTGGTGGCCTTCGCGTCCTCCCTCGATCAGATCGGGACGTTTGCAGGCTCGGTGAAGGACGCGGGTGATGTGCTGGGTGTAATCTCGGGAAAGGACACGCGTGACGCCACGTCACTTGAACGGGACGTGGATTTTAAGTCTGACACCATAGACGGGAACGTGAAGGGAATGGTAATCGGGGTGCCGGACGAGTATTTTGAAAACATTGACCCCGAGATACGGGACAACGTGATGGCAACCATCAAGGAACTTGAGTCACGGGGTGCAAAGACCGAACGTATTTCGTTGAAATATACCGAGTACGCCGTTCCCATTTACTACCTGATTGCCACTGCCGAGGCTTCGTCAAATCTTGCCCGGTATGACGGGGTTCGATACGGAAACAGCTCGCCAAATGTGAAACGGCTCAAGGAACTCTACTTTAAAACACGTGAACAGGGCTTTGGCAAAGAGGTGAAACGAAGAATTATCCTGGGAACTTTTTCTTTGAGTTCCGGCTATTATGACGCGTATTACCTCAAGGCCCTGAAGGGTCGAACACTCATCATTGAAGACTTCAAGCGGGTTTTCGAAAAGGTTGATGCCATCGTTACACCGGTAACAATAAGTACTGCTTTTAAAATCGGTGAGAAGGTCGATGACCCCCTGTCCCTGTACATGTCGGATATCCTCACTATATCGGCTAATCTTGCCGCCATACCTGGAATTTCGGTGCCCTCGGGTAAAGATTCGAAGGGGCTTCCCATAGGGATACAGGTTATGGGGAATCATTTCCAGGAGAAAACAATCTTAAATGTGGCCCAGGCGATTGAAAATATCTGCGGACATATTGATCCAGGGCTGTAAGATTTCCCTGGTTGTGGCATCAGTATGTGTTGCCGGATGCCTCAGTTACGAAGAGGTTATGTACAGAACACAGTCACGGTTCTCCATCAGGGGGGATGATGTTCATGTTGTCCGTCCGCCCGCAGAACAGTTGAGTGACGGTCATGGTTATGCTAAAATCGGGGAGAAGGATGATCACCACCTGGTAATTCGTGTGGAGTACAGCAGGTATTATGTTGTGCTTCCCGGTTACTCTGCAGCGGCAAGGATCAACAGGAAGGGTGTAGAGCTTGCCGTTGCGGGTAAATTCAGTGAAGCGGACATGCTGTTTACCCAGCTTATTGAAGAGTTTCCCGATGAGGCCGCAGGGTATAATAACCTGGGGCTTATTCACGAGGTGTCTGGTCACCGGGAAAAAGCGTTTACCCTGCTGTCAAAAGCTTGTATACTTGATCCTGAAAATTACTATTTTAGAAAAAATTTTCTGTATATGCATGAAAAAAATCAATAACATCACCGATGCTGAAGCCGGTGATGACCCAAAAGATGTAACGATATTCATCCATTCAGGTTTTTCTGGTGAAATCTGGTTCTGGATTACCTCCTGGGACGGGGGCAGGGAGAGCAACCATTCCGACGTGGAAAGTGTAACAATACCCTGAAATCTATATGACAATTAACAATAAAATATTAATTTTTTGCGTGACGTGTGTAAGCATTGTATATATTCTGTGTAATGCGAACCTGGTGTGGGCTGAAAATCAGGCAGATAGCGGGGATTCAGTTGAAATAGAAGAGCTTTACCAGGAGAAAGATGAGCAGATGTATGCCCCCGCCATAGTTGCACTGGATATTCTGCCCGGGGCCGGTCATTTTTACACGGGGCATCATTATTACGGTATCGTTTTTGCTACACTGAAAATTGCCGGTGCATATTCAATTTACTATTACTGGCGATACTGGGATTACAGGCGTTCATTATACCGGTCGGCCAGGGACGCGAACAGGAAACTTGACCCGGATCATGATCTTCTGCTTGATGATCCTGACGGGGGATATAAAACTGTTGAAGAGATGAAACATGAGTATGACAGGGCGGCGCATTATTTCACACTGGCGGTAATTGGTAACGTGGCAGTGTATGTTGCGTCGGCCCTTTTTACCTGGATGCATGTGCGCGAGATCAATGAAAAAAGTATACCCGTGTTTGATATTCAATATTCAGGTGCTACATTTAGTGATACGTGGGAGCATAAATGTTCCGTTTCTTTAACAATAAGGATATGACATGCTGATTGATTCATTCAACCGTGAACTTACCTATCTTCGTGTTTCTGTTACTGACAAGTGTAACCTGCGGTGCAAGTATTGTATGCCCCCCGAGGGTGTGTCATGGCTTGATCATGACCAGGTTTTGAGAAACGAGGAATTTATCTATTTTGTCGGGTTGTTCGTGTCAATGGGTATAAAAAAGGTTCGTTTTACGGGGGGGGAACCCCTTGTTCGTAAAGGGTTCATTGATATTATCCGTGAAGTGAAGGAAAAGTGTCCTGATCTTGAGGTTTGTATTACTACAAACGGGGTTTTACTTGAAAAGTATCTCGATGAGCTTGCCCTGCTTGAGGTTCGCAAACTGAACATCAGCCTGGATACTCTTTCTCCTACTCTTTATCATGAAATTACCGGAAGGGATTATCATGCCCGTGTGCTGAACTCCATACGAAAAGCCCTTGATGCGGGTGTTTTTGATGTGAAGATTAACGCGGTAATTCAGCAGCATACCCTGAAAGAACTGGATTCATTTGTTGACTATTTCGAAGGAGAAAACGTGTCACTGCGGTTCATCGAACGTATGCCCGTGGGTGATCTTCCCGTTGATGATGATCCCTTCGTTTCATCTGACCAGCTTATTGATGCTCTCTCGAAGATTGGCAAAGTGAATCGAGCAATGAATGTTGATACGTCGGTTGCCATGATGTATGACTTTATTCCCAAAGGCAGCGCAGTAAAAATGCGGGTTGGTGTGATTCCCGCTATTTCCCATAAGTTCTGCAATTCATGTAACCGGCTTCGTCTGACCTGTGACGGGGCGTTGAAAACCTGTCTTCTCGATAATTCTGAGTACGATCTTAAAACACCATTCAGAATGGATTCTGGTGAGCAGGTTATAAAAGATTTGATTTACGAGGCTGTGAGAAACAAACAGAAAGAACACAAAATGAACTGTTTTACAGATACCAATCGTGAATGTTCTGCTATTACCTCAAGTAGAAACATGTCTAAAATCGGTGGATAAAGAGGGTCAGAAACTCCCGAGATACTGATTCCGCGGATAG
>JAGYNX010000164.1 GCA_018399855.1 Spirochaetota bacterium | reverse complement strand
GCGATCTCGAGGTTGGCCATGGCATCTGCCTGTGTTTCAAGGTTTTCTTCGCTGAAATCGTCGCCAAACCTGAACTTTACTTTCTCGAAGAAATAGTAAAAAATATGGCCAAGATGGGCATAGGTATTACCAATTGATTCTGTCTCGTAGTAAAAATCCTCTTCGGTAAACGACGCGGGCGACTGATATGCCGCCAGGGCCCTGTTGAGATAGCGGTATGATTCAACCGGCTCGTTGATGGAGTAATAATATTCACCAAGCATATGAAGTGCACCGAAATACTCGTCCCCCTGGTCTTCTGCCTGTTCAACTGCCTCTTTAAGCAGCCGCTCCATCATCTTCAGGTTGTTTTTTGCCCTGGCGAGCTTGGCGCTGTGCAGGTAGAGCGGAGGATAATCTGGATTTTGATCACGCATGGCATCAAGCACGTTGCGAACCGCGGGATACAGGTTGTCATCCCTGTCCTTCAGCCGTTTTGATTGTATACCGTAATCAATTCTCACGTTAGTATCTTCTGTTCTCTGTTTACCCATGTAAAAACTGGCAAGCTTTCCAAGAAGAGGTGGTGGAATTTCATCCATCATGTTTTTTGCCCGCAGGTCTGTATGTATGGACAGCACCTCGGGGAGGTTGTTTCGTTCCACGAACAGATTCAGCAGTCCTGCATAACCAATAGCTGAATCCGGTTCTACCTGCAGTATATTCTCGAAATAATGGCGAGACTTCAGGTATTCACCCTGGTACATGTAGGCATTTCCGATCCCGTACATGGCACTGATGTTATCTTTATCAAGGGCCAGCACCCGGTTATACATGTCTACAGAGATATCAAGCTGCGATATATCGGGTGATGGTTTTTTATCATCAGGATAGAAAGTAGTAACGGCGTTCTTGCGTATCCTTTTATAATAGTTCTCGGGCACCCGTGAAAAGAAATAGCCCACGTTGTTTAATGTCTCAACATCGGTTGTATCAATTTCATACGCCTTTGCAAGTTTCCGGTATGACCGGTCATATTCCTTTTTAAAGAAATACGCCCTGGCATAGGCATTATATCCATAGAGATAATCACTGCGATAATTTTCATCAACGTTGGCAAAATGGTCTTCAGCTTTTTTATAATCCTGTACCTTTTTGCTGACCGGGTCTCCCGGCTCACGGATAAGGGCCACACCCTTTTCAATGTAGCGTTTGGCCATAACCGGTTTATACACGTACTGGTAGCCAATTATGGTAAAGAGAAAGGCGATGAGGGCGGTAATGCCCGCGATTTTTGTATTTCGCAGCACCCTCTTCTGGCGCTCCATACCCTCCCTGCTGTATTCAGGACGGGAGGTAAGGACACGACGTGAAGGCTCTTCCTCTTCAGAGATGTCTATTGAAATACCCAGTTTCTTCTCAAGAAACCGCCGGACATTATCCTCTGGTTTTCCCCCGATAATCAGGTCTACCAGCTGCCTTGTTTCCTGTGGCGGCAGCCGATCGTTCAGTATGGTATTCTTTATGGCCTTTCTCAGCGAAGGATGGTACAGGAAAAGAGCCTTTTTCATCTTCTTCAATTCCTGGTCGGAAAGCTCTACGCCTTCCTCCATCATCGGCGCAGGGCCTTCTCCCTCGTCGAGGGGTTCAATTTCTCCAATATCAGGTTCTTCGGGCAGGGGCTCTTCATCCACCACGCGGTCGATATCGTCCATCGACCCTAGATCACCAAGGGGCTCATCCTCAAAACCCGGCAGCGGTTCTTCGCTCTGGGCTTCCTGAATCTCGTCGGCCGGCGATATGCCACCTTCACCAAGGTCTTCTATATCCGGAGCTTCGACTCCTTCAAGCATAGACTCCATCTCTGCAGAAGGAGGAGTTTCTTCGGGCATTTCTTCTGGAATCTCGTCGGCGGCCTCTGCGGCTTCATCTGAAAGGTCTTCGATATCAATATCGGGAAGATCACTTTCTGATGCCTCGGCCATATCTCCCATCTCTTCTGCGGATATATCTGACAGGTCGGGGATATCAGTTTCGGCATCTTCCAGTTCAACACCACCAACTTCCACCGAAGGCTCTTCGGCAGTTTCTTCAAAATCGGAAAAGGCAGGCTCTTCGTCCATGATGTCCCTGGGTATGTCCTGCTCGTCCACGGACTCCGGTTCACCCTCGGTAAGAGCACCCAGCTCCTCCAGGGGTGACCTTGCCTTTTCTGCCTCAGCGCCGGGTTCTTCTTCCTCGAAGGAAAAGCCTTCTGGCTCTTCGGGAAAGGCCTCTTCTTCAGAAACTTGCGAAATATCTTCTTCAGGTTCGGACTGAAATAATTCCTCTTCGGGCAGGGCAGCTTCTTCTTCTGGCTGAAAAGCATCTTCTTCTGGCTGCACGGGTTCTTCTTCGGGCTCAATCTCATGGATCAGGCCGGTAATATCCTCAACAGGTTCTTCTTCTTCTTCGGATGGAAGGGAACCGGTATCTTCCTGGTATTCAGGCATACCTGAGATGTCCTCGGCAAACTGGAAGGCATCTTCTTGTGGTACAGATTCTTCTTCCGGTGATGCTGATTCATCTTCAAACTGCTGGAATTCATCAGACCCGGAAACAGGCTCCTGCATACCGGAAGCCTTTTGCCGCAACGATTTGAGGGTACCAAGTGTTTCAGGTACCGTTTCAGTTATTCGCTGAATCTCTTCAAGCTCTTCGGGGGAGTATTCTATGTGTTCACCGTTTTCTGCCATCTGACCGGTCACATGCCTCATTTTTTCTTAATTATCAATATAACACGGGAGTAAACAGACATATACAAAAGGGACATAATTAACGCACTATATTTTTTATAAAAAATCAACCAGTTTTTTCTTCACCCTCACGAAGAATACGCGTTAACTCCCGGGTATTTACTTAATATTTTCATTACAAATATCGACATATAACATATAACAATGAAATCTATTTTCCATAATTACAGACCAGGGGTCACTGCATGAAATTCGCCAAACACGTGTGCGCAGCCTTTATCGGGCTTTGCCTGTTATCATTCTCCCTTCCGGGGGACGGCTCCAATGAATCAGGGACATACTATTCACTGCGTTTCCTGAAAGAAGCTTCATCTCCCCGACAGGTATCCATGATGAAGTTTTCAAAAGACAATCAAAAAACTGTAATGGTAAGGGGAACACTTATCACCTACAAAAACCGGCAGGCTTCTACAGTATCCATATCAGGTGATTTCAATAACTGGACATCGGTTACAATGGAACGGGGCGATCACGGGGTATGGTATTATCTCATCGAGAGCAGTGACAGTGATGAAAAGATACGATATAAATTATGTGCCGACGGCATCTGGATAGCCGATCCCCTTAATATACACAAATCAGACGACGGGGCGGGTTCATACGTATCAATACTGCGAAACACTATGAAACCAGAAGGAACACATCTCACCTATAGGATTATAAACAAAAGAAAAAATATCGTGGAATTTCGCCTGCACGCACCCCGGGCTTCAATGGTATCCCTGGTTGGTGATTTCAATAACTGGAATCCTGAAAATGATATGTTAAAGAAAGATCCTGATGGAATCTGGCGTTTGAAAAAACGGATCATCGATGGTAAATACAAGTATAACTTCATAGTCGACGGGAAATGGAGAATCGACCGGTATAATCCTCACACGGCAACCAACAGGATCGGCCAGATGTGCTCGGTTCTGAGAATGAAGTGATCAACCGGAGAGACCCCTTCGTAAACAGAGATTTTTTATACAGCATTGATCACAGAGGGGGGTCTTTTTACATACATCCTTTCCATGGGCGACGATAAGGGCATGGTATTCATTATACTCCTGCATTTCACCCGCAAAATCACGATGAAAAAACTCCTGCACTTGTTGATACCCTTCGTCTCCATTCAGCACACCCACCCGGCTGAAGATACGTTTCGTATATGCATCCACAACAAAGAGTTTTCTCTCCAGGGCGTACAATAATATCGAATCGGCTGTTTCCGGTCCGATTCGGTTGATCATGATCAGCTCTCTTCGTAACTCATCGGTATCCCGTTTCTGCAACATGGAAAAACTGTAACGATACCTGGAAAACCAGCTGAGAAAGTCCTTCAGGGTTTGCGCTTTTTGATTATAATACCCCGCGGGCCTGATAAGTGATTTGACAATATCAGGGTCGGCGCCGGCCAGTTTTTTCGGGGTTACCAGTTTCTCTTCTTTCAGGTTGGCAATAGCCTTTGATACGTTAACCCACGCCACGTTCTGGGTGAGAATGGCCCCCACCGTTATCTCGAAGGGTGTATCCCCCGGCCACCAGTCCTGTGGCCCATAATGAGAATACATCCTGCTGTATATTGTGTTTAAAAGTGACACAATAATCAGAAACTGAATGGAAGTCGCTTTGAATCAGCCTGCTCTACCAGGATATCACCATCTTCTTTATATTTCTTCAGAAGAAAATGGGTCACTGTTGACTGCACGTTTTTCAGCACCGAAAGCTTCTCTGAAACAAAAAGTGCCACGTCCTTCAATGTGGGACCTTCTACCTGCACCAGCAGATCGTATCCACCGGAAAGAAGGTACACCGAAGTAACATCGGGAAACTTGTAGATAGACTCCGCGATTGAATCAAACCCCACACCCCTTTCGGGGACAACCTTTACCTCGATAAGGGCACGTACCTCGTGCTGCTTGATTCGCTGCCAGTTAATCTGTGTTTTATACCTGAGTATTATGCGGTCTTCTTCTAACTTCGTAATGTACTTTTGAACTTTCTGTGATGTGATATTCAGCTGACTGGCAATCTCATCGGGGGTAGCCGTGGCATCATTATAAAGAATTTCCAGTAAATCTTCCTCTGTTTTATCAATCTTGTATGGTTTCATTATATCCATCACTCCTCAATTGTTGCATGTACGTAAACGCATGATGGAAATTAACGCTTTACTTACAATCCCGTCAATATTAATTTTGTCAGCATGATGGATATACAGAATCTAACCAGTCAGCTGTAACCAGCACCTGCTTGTAAACTATGAAGATACCGGCTTTTATAATAATACCCCACG
>JAGYNX010000163.1 GCA_018399855.1 Spirochaetota bacterium | reverse complement strand
AAAAGGTGAAATGGAGGGAAAAGAATACAATTTCGCACGATTAGATCAGAAACCGTTACGAACAAAGCTGGATCGAATCTTTAAAATCTCAATAGTATTAATGCTCTTTTTCGTAATGGTTGGGATGGGGCTTACCCTGACGGTTGACGACTTTAAACGGGTTTTTCAAAAACCAAGGGGGATCATTACGGGAGCTTCTTTACAGTGGATCGTAATGCCGCTTGTTGCTGTTGGATTGGGAAGAATTCTGGGCTTTTATGAATCATTTCCATTTATTTTTGTGGGTATGGTTCTCATATCGGCAAGTCCGGGTGGAGTAACTTCGAACCTGATGACGTATTACGCGAAAGGGGATCTTGCACTTTCAATATCCCTTACGTCATTTTCAACAGTATTATCGTTATTTTTCACTCCCTTTCTCCTGGCATTGTACTGTGCTAATGTTCCGGAAGTGACCATACCTGTCGCGCTTATTGTGCAGACGATTATAATTCTTGTTATAATACCACTGGCTGTTGGTATGACTGTACAGGCCCGCGCCCCGAAATTAGCCAACAAGGCAACACCTGTTTTTTCTTTGCTGGGTATCGTCGCACTGCTGTTTCTTATAATCGCGGGTATACTCAGTAATATAGAGGTATTTTCAGATACAGAGCGTTATGGTTTCAAGTTCTATAGCATGGTCTTTATGCTTACACTGTTGGGAATGCTGGTAGGTGTTTTTATTCCGAAATTATTGAAAATCAGCAATTACCAGGTGAGGGCAGTATCTCTTGAAACAGGACTTCGTAATGCATCTCTTGCCATGGCACTGGCGTTGCTTATCCAGGATTACATGGGGGATTTTTACAGCTCCATGTTTGTCACATCAGCCATGTTTGGATTATTGATGTATGTGGCGGGTTTTGTGTCAATATGGTTCTATAAGAAATTTCTTCCGGTTGAAGGTGAACCGGAATGGGAGATGGAACTCTCTGCCGAAGATGAAGTTACAGGCTAGCTTCTCACGCACAGAAATTATTACTCCTTGACAGGACAACCTTTCTGTGTGAACAGTTATAAACAGTTGGTTTATTCAATGTGAAGTTATGGAGAAAAAGAAGATGAATATTTATGTTGGTAATCTGTCGTATAATATGACAGATGAAGACCTGGAAAAAATGTTCCAGGAATTCGGCACCGTCTCAGAAGCTAAAATAATTACTGACAGGGACACAGGCCGATCAAAAGGTTTCGGATTTGTTGAAATGCCCAACCAGGCAGAAGGTGATGAAGCAATCAAGGAACTGGATGGGAAAGAGATCGACGGTAGAAACATTAAAGTAAACGTAGCAAAACCCAAGGAAGATAGACCGCGTAGAAGAGAAAGATATTAAGAGCTGAATTTTGTTTATTTTTCTTTCCGTCCCGAAGGCTTATCCCGGTTTTGGGACGGAATCAGTTTAAAAAGCAAAGCTGACAGCTAAGGATGGAAAATTGGCCAAAAAAAACTATAAGTATGAAAAACGTCAGAAAGATATTGCCAAGAAGAAAAAGCGGGAAGAGAAACTGCAGAGAAAGATCAACAAAAATGTTGATGTTACTGATGAAACTTCTGAAACAGTAAACGATGGCAATGAAATTGAAGAAAATGCAGAAAATGAAGAAAACACAGAAAATCAAGATAAAACTGACATGTAATGCTATACTGGTAGTATCCTCATAAAGAGCTAAATTGATAAAGGTTACCCTCTCTCCATTGTTTCGTGAGTTACAATTGAAATCTACGGATAAACTGAACTGTAAAAAAGTATAGTATAAACCCGTTGTAGTGTAATAACCCCTGTTCACTTATAGCTCCAAATACAATTCAGGAAAAAATAATGGATCTACAAAAATTTCAAGAACTCGGACTATCCGAATCAATCCTTAAAGAAGTGCAAAAAAAAGGGTTTGAAGAACCTACAGAAATACAGACGAAGATTATACCCCTTCTTCTGAATTCAGATGTGGACGTGATAGGACAGGCACAGACCGGAACAGGGAAAACAGCAGCATTCGGCCTACCCCTGCTGGAAAAAATGCAGAAAAATGCCTTATCGGTACAGGCACTTATACTTGTTCCCACCAGGGAACTGGCAATACAGGTTGCTGAAGAGATCAATTCATTCAAGGGAAAACAAAAAGTTCAGATTCTTCCGATTTACGGGGGACAATCGATGCCCGATCAGCTTCGCAGGTTAAATGCCGGTGTTGATATAGTGGTGGGTACGCCGGGAAGGGTGTATGATCATATAAAAAGGAAAAGCTTGAAGCTTGAAAACGTGTCCCACGTGGTACTTGATGAAGCTGACGAGATGCTGAACATGGGGTTTATTGATGATGTTGAAGATATACTTAAATACACCAACAGTGACAGGCGAACCCTGCTTTTTTCGGCGACTATGCCGGATCGCATAAAAAATATCGCAAAAAAGTATATGCGGAATTATGAAATCATTACAACTAAAAAGGGCCAGCTTACCGCCGACCTGACTGACCAGATATATTTTGAAACTGCAAATGCAGATAAATTTGAAGCACTTTGCCGGATCATTGATATTGAAAGTGAATTCTACGGGTTGATATTCTGTCGCACCAAGGTATCGGTTGATGAGCTTACCAATAAACTGATTGACCGTGGGTATGCCGCCGATGGTATTCATGGGGATATATCTCAGAATTTGCGAGAACGCGTACTGGACAAATTCAAGAAACAAAGAATTAGAATGCTGGTTGCCACAGATGTTGCCGCCCGTGGCATTGACGTAGAGAATCTTACCCATGTAATTAATTACGCGCTGCCGCAGGATCCTGAATCCTACATCCATCGTATTGGCAGAACGGGAAGGGCAGGGAAAAAGGGTATTGCCATAACCTTTATCAGTTCCGACGAATACCGGAAATTGATGAACATAACCAGGATTACAAAAACTACTATTCGGAAGGAAACCCTGCCGAGGGTATCTGATATATTAAAAATAAAGAAATCCAGGATAAAAGCGGAATTGGATGAAATTATCAGTTCTGGCGGGCACGTCGATTACATGAAGGCAGCCACCCAGATGCTTTCCGATGCTGATCCGGTTGACGTGGTAGCCGCTATTTTGAAGTATTCCCTGGAAGAAGAGTTAAGCGAGGCAAGGTACCAGAAGATTGGCGGTGCTTCTGTTAATAAGAAAGGTAAAACGAGACTTTTTGTTTCTTTTGGTAACAGGGATGGCCTGACACCGCGAAAACTCATTAAGCTCATTAAAGATGAAACAGGTATCAGTTCCAGTAAAATAAGTGAAGTACAGGTAATGCACGGATTTTCGTTTATTACAGTACCCTTTGAAGATGCTGAAAAGATACTGAAGGCTTTTCAGGATCGCAAAGACACAAAAAAACCACATATCAAAAGAGCAAAAGCGCCGGTATCAAAATCCCAGAAAGGTAAGAAAAAAAAATCAATTACTCATTCCGGGTGAGCCGGGGTGATGGCATCAAAGATAAGCCTGCTGATGTCCCTGCTGAGTGATCCCACATCAATGGGCTTGTTAAACACGATGGGGTGCAGGCAGGCCCGGTCCATGCCGCCGAATAAAAGATTTCGTAGCAGGAGGGGATCCATGTCGTTACGAATGACCCCTTTGTCAATCCCTTCCCTGATGATGGTGAGAATAAGATCCCCGTATTTTTTTAATATCATGTAGGACTGGCTTTCATAGTAGTCGTATGAGTTGCTTACTTCCAGCAGTACCACCCGGGCGATGACCCTGTCCTCGTTATAGGCGTTGATATAGCTTTGGATGAAATGTTCCAGCTTGTTCAGTGAACCATGAATGTCGCTTAACTCGTAGATGGCAGCCACGAACTTTGTTTCCAGGTAATCCTGGAGAAGAACATGAAGGACGTCACGCTTGTCCCTGAAATACTTGTATATGAGGGGCTCGGTGACCCCTGCCGTCTGGGCAAGCTCGGCGATCTTGATGGAGCTGAAGTCCTTTGTTTCAAGCAGCGTGCGCATTGCATTGAGTATCTTGGTACGGCCCGGTGGTTGCGTCCTCTGTATTTCTTCTTTTTTCATTTCCAGGCAAACTCCTGTTTTAAGAAATATATTCAGTGTATACGTGGATTGAATTGAAAAGACAAGGTTTTTTTGAAAATGGTTAGTAAAATTAACTAAATTTACTTGACCCGGTTAGTGAATTTCACTAACTTGTTATGTAATACAACATATGTCATATATTTTTTTGTAATTTATGGTTAGTAAATTTCACTAACCGGTGATCAACTGTTAAAGGAGACCTGCAATGGAAAAGTTCTTTAACCCGCAATCGATAGCCATAATTGGCGTAACAGAAAAGAAAAAAAGCATTCCCCGTTACATCCTGGATAATACCCAGCGATGGGGATACAATGGAAAAATATACGGGGTGACCCCCGGCTACGGTGGACAGACGGTACAGGGTATACCGGTATTCGAAGGGATACGTGATCTGCCGGAGATACCTGACCTGGCGGTTCTGCTTATACCCGCGAAGTATGTTCCAGTGGTACTTGAGGAATGCGGTAAATTCGGCATTAAGAGGGTGGCCATACTTTCCGGCGGATTTAACGAATCCGGAGAATCAGGCGCGTCACTGGCCGAAGAGGTGAAGTCAATAGCCCGGCAGCACAACATACGATTTCTCGGACCAAACGGCCTGTCGGTTGCCGACGCGGTGAGCGGGGTGTGCCTGCCTTTTGTCCCCCATCAAAAAATGAAGCGTGGGGGGTTTTCACTTATATCCCAGAGCGGTGGTTTTTTCCTGGTGCTGTGGAACATGATGCGGGATGAGAACATGGGTATGGCACGGTTTGTCAGTATCGGCAATAAGCTGAACGTGGACGAATGCGACATGCTGGAATACCTGGGCTCTGACCCCGAAACCCAGGTGATCGGCATGTACCTGGAGAGCATACAAAACGGGGAAAGACTGGTAGAGGTTGCTTCGAAGATCGATAAGCCCATCATCGCCATTAAGGCCAACCGGTCAGAGGCGGGTTCACGGGCGGCCATGAG
>JAGYNX010000162.1 GCA_018399855.1 Spirochaetota bacterium | reverse complement strand
TCGTTAATAAATCTCCAGTAATTCTCATCAAACCCCCCTTCCTGGTTCTCGAAGGTTTTCAGCGCCACTGTATTCTTTTTCTCCCGGTCAAAAGCCAGGTAGATGTCCGCGGTACCACCCCGCCAAATCACACCCCCAACCCTGAAGTCATCAACCATGTCCCCATCGTCAAACCGCGCGGGCACTTCCATTATTGATGCCCGTATCTCATCATCAAGAGAAAGTGTTCCCGTGAAGGGCCTTTCCGTTATCTTCCCCGCGTGTGAGGGTGCCCCGGCAACACCCTCTTCAACATAGAAACCCGAATTTCCCCGAACACGCCGCAGCATGTACAGGTGACCAAAGGGACTTTTTTTCTCCCGTCTCCATGCCACAAGGGGCGACAGGGTAAGAAACCGGCCGGTATCCCCATCCAAAAGAACCGGTGTCCCTTCCCCCACCAGTTCACACACCTCATCCTGCCGGGGGTTCCACACCATGTATTCCATGCGGGGCCCGCAGAGAATGCGAAACCCTTCCTCTTCAACGATCACCAGCCTGTAACGGGTAAGGTAATCCAGTGACTGCAATGCATTTTGCAGCAGGTTAAACTCTTCCTTTCCCGTCCTGCCGGCAAAGATATCAGCCAGCTGAAAGAGGTAGGGTGAGATGGAAAACGAAATATCACCGGGCCATCCGCTGCCATCAACGGGCAGCTTCAGGTCACTTACCCCCGGAGGATTAATGGAACCCGACCCGTTTGAGGCGAGCCAGGCGCACTGTTTCAGCATTCCCACGTAGCGTACCGCCACAGAGGCACACCAGGTAATCCTGCTGGTACGTTCATCGGGATAGATGGCAAAACAGGCAGATTCAAACGCCCGCGATACGGGCCTGGGATACCGGTAGCGGAGGGAAAACCATGATAAAAATTCTTTCTCGTCAGCCATAGTAAATGTTCATATCCTGTTACACGTCATAATAATATATTTGCGTTGGATGCCCGTCGTTATCGGTTTCATCTTCCAGGTATTTCCAGCCCCGACGGCTGTAATATTTCCCCAGGTCAACGTCTTCGCTTGGCCCGGTAAACAGGTACACCCTTGGAAACCCCGCGTATTTCGCCCCCGCGAGCACCGCCTGCACCAGTTGCCCGGCGATTCCCCTGTTCCTGAATTCAGGCACCACGTACAACGAGGCCAGCCACGGGTTGAGATCCCTGCGGCTCCACAGGTCATCCATCTTCAAAGAGGCCATCCCCACCGGCATGTCCTCCGCAACAGCGGTCCAGGCCAGGGGCAGGGTATCCGTACCCGTCCTCATCCGGTAAGCCTTTATAATAGTATCATAGGTAATGTCACGGTCCCTGTACCATAAATTATACGACCAGTACGCCAGCACCGCCGCATAATCCGCACAATCCTCAAGCCGTAAAATCTTCGCCATAAAAATTTCCCTTTAATGATTTTAACGGATCACCACAGGGGCACAGAGATACAGAGTAATTATTTACAAGAATCACCGCAGAGTCGTGAAGATCGCAAAGGGCGCAATATCTCCTTTTTGTATTTCCCTGGGCACTGTTAATCATTACCATTACAACACATAATCCTTTCTCTGTACTTCTGTACCTCTGTGGTAATAAACTGTCAGTATAATTAAAAAGGCAGTTCGAACTCTTTTTCTGCCAGTTCTATCTGCTTTTTAATTTCATCCGCACTCCAGCCCAGTTCTTTGCCCGCCAGCTCTGCCACCCGGCGCAGAACATCCGTACCGGGATGACCGATGGTGCCGATCCCCGTTCGCCTGAACAGCACATCATTCAGGGTCACCGCCATCTCCTTTCTCACCGCGAAAAGAACCTCGGCCAGTATTTCACCATCAGTGGTAACCGGTGTTGCCAGCTCTCTGTCTTCCCCCGCAATTTTTAATATGTCATCGTATTCTGTTCCGTAATGACGGGCCAGGTAATGAAGGGTCTTCTCGTCAAAGCTGTTGCGTTCAATATTCACCGTTTCGAAAAAGGCAGCCAGGTCGGTAATTTCACATCCATACAGGTAATTTTTATCAGTTTCACTTTTGGGAAGCTTCACTTCCAGCTTCTTTCCAACCAGGTCTACCACGCTTTCGGCCAGGTTTCTGCTGGTTGTATACTTGCCTCCTTCAACCGTGATGAGGCCGTCAAAACCATCTTTTTTATTATCATAGATCTCGTATTTCCTGGATGACTCGTAGGTTCCCTCCACCTGGTCTTCAACAAGGGGACGAAGTCCCCCGTACACGAACCGAATGTCATCATAGGTGATGGGATCACCACCAAATGTCTTATTGATCTCTACCAGGAAGTCATCCACGCTTTCCTTCGTTACCTGGTACTGGTCGGGGTTTCCCTCGTATTCCCTGTCAGTTGTGCCAATCAACGTGAACCCCCGCCATGGTATCAGAAAAAAGTGCCGTCCCTTTTCCGTCATCAGTGCCACCGCGTACTTGCTCACCACCGGCCGGGTAACCAGGTGGATCCCTTCTGAACGGCGAATTGAATGGTAGTTCTCCCCTTCACCGGCAAGTGACAATACTATATCCGCCCAGGGTCCCCCGCAATTAATGGTAAGCCGGCCTTTCAAGTCGATCTCCCTGTCCTTCAGCCGGTCATATACCTTCACCCCTTTCACGCTGTTGTCTGCTCCCTTAATAAAGGCTTTCACCTCCGCGTAGTTTGATACCTGCGCCCCGTTATGCACGGCAGACTTTATAAAAGCCAGGGTAAGCCGTTCTGGTGAAATACTCTGGCAGTCATAGTATATGGTGGCGGCCGATAGCCCCTCTTCGTTAAGGTTTGGTTCACTCTCAAGGGCCTCTTTCCTGGAGATGGAAAAATGCGTTGGTATCTTCTTCGCCTTGTCCCATGTCCACGCCTTATCGAGTGAAAGAATATCATACAGTATCATCCCCGCTTTTATTACCCAGCGGTTATTCAGCAGCCTGTGATAATTGGGTATCATGAATGGAAATGGATACACCAGGTTGGGGGCAATATTTTCAAGTCTTCTTCGCTCTTGCAGCGATTCCCTCACAAGCCCGAATTCAAGGTTGTTCAGGTAGCGCAATCCCCCGTGTATAAGCTTTGACGTGGCAGCTGAAGTTCCCCCTCCAAAATCCATTTTATCCACCAGGGCCACCGAAAGTCCCCTGCTGGCGGCATCATGCGCCACAGCGGCTCCACTGATGCCCCCGCCGACAACAACTATATCAAATTCTTTCCCATCGTAATTTTCAATAAAACGCTTCATGAATATCCTCCCTCATTTCCATATACCGCACGGTAATATGAGTATATGGCATCTTCAGTATATTGTAACACATCAGCGGTGATCTTGCCAGCTAAAGATTTGTCTTTCCGGGTGATGGCATCCAGAATGTCATTATGAAACTGCTTCGACCGTTCCCTGTTCTCCGGCACCTCGAAATACAGGTAACCGTAATCCCTGAACACCTGGTTAAAAAAATTAAGAATAAAGAGGTAGAATAGATTTCTGCTGGCACGGGCAATAAGATGATGCACGTTAAGATCTTTTTCCAGCATTGGCATCTGTTCATCTTCAATAATATGCTGCAGTTCGGCCAGCTCCTCCCCCGTTCTGTTTTCCGCCGCCAGGCCGGCCATTACCGGCACAATGATCTTGCGTATATCCAGTATGTTACGCAATACATCAATCTGCACCACGTCTTTCATGTATATTATTTCTTTAAAGAGCTCCAGGTTGCCGCTTTCAAGGTAGTCCTTTACGTAAATCCCGTTACCATGCCGGATCTCTATAAGCCCCAGCACCTCCATCTTTTTCAATGCCTCCCGAACCGTGGCCCGGTTTACATTAAGCTCGGCCGCGATGTCCCTTTCAGTGGGTAGCTTGTCCCCCACATTGAACTGTCTTGAAATTATTTTTTCCTGGAATTGCCGTACGATTTCCCAGTGAAGGGTACGGCGGTTTATGGGCTCAAACATCCCCTTGCTCTCTTCCATGTACATACCTCTCAGACTTATTGGTTCGACCAATATGTCTTATTTCACGGGGATAAACAAGTTTTTTTCTTTATTTTTTGGGGTTGTGCAGGGGATGTGTGTGCGGCAGAAGGTGCTTGTTATGCTGAACCGGTTACCTCACGGACACCATCTTCGAGAATGCAATTGTATATTTCGGGGGTGCGTCCGAATTCATCTTCGAACTTTTTTGTTATACGGTCAATAAACCTGTCAACAGCATACAGGGCAACCATGTTGATAGTGCATCCGCCAAATCCGCCCCCCATCATTCTTGAACCGTATACACCATCTATATCTTTTGTCCACTCCACCATGCGGTCAATTTCAGGTATGCTCACCTCGAAATCATCGCGAAGACTTGCATGTGACCTGAACATGGCATCACCCGCATCATGCAGCCGGTAGGTACCCATGGCATCAGAAAATTCTTTAACCCGCAGGTTCTCCGTCACCGCGTGAACAGTTCGTTTGTATTCATCATCAGAAAGAATACCTTTTATGACGTCAATTTTATCAGCAGGCAGTTCACAAAGGTGATCGATCTCTATTCCACTGGCCTGCAGCTTTTCCAGCGCCTGCTCGCATTCCCTTCTCCTGTCGTTGTACCCTGTATCCCTGAGTGAATGCTTTATCCCGCTGTTTACCAATAGAAAGTGAACTACATTAGAATCAACAGGAACATAGTCAAAAGAAAGATCCCGTGTATCCAGCATTACGGCATTATCTTCTTTTCCGTGGATCACCGAGAACTGGTCCATTATACCGCATGATACCCCTGCCACTTCCCACTCTACTCTCTGGGCAAGACGTGCCATATCATTTGCCTTCATGGTTGCATCATGCAGCTTGCCCAACGCGTACATCGTACTCACGGTAATGGCCGCCGAACTGGACATGCCCGCTCCCGCCGGCAGGGTATTCTTGAAAGTAAAATCAAATCCTGATTTCCAGTCAATATCCATCAGCTTACATGCCCCGAAGGGATATACCCACCAGTGATCCCCGGGATCATTCATGTCCCCAAGGTTTTCAAGATGGATCTCAAATGGATCACCGAAATCAACCGAGTGAAACCTTATA
>JAGYNX010000161.1 GCA_018399855.1 Spirochaetota bacterium | reverse complement strand
AATGTTCTTTCCATTCCCATACACGGGTAACAAAGTTTTCACGTCCCAGGTCATGTTTTGTTTTGCCATCCTTTTGCAGAAGACGCTCAACTACGTTCTGGGTGGCAATTCCCGCGTGATCCATTCCCGGCATCCACATGGCTGCTTTTCCCATCATTCGCTGCCACCTGATAAGTACGTCCTGCAGCGTATTATTGAGGGCATGCCCCATATGCAGGTTGCCGGTTACATTGGGGGGAGGGATCACTATGGAATACGGTTCTCCTGGATCATTATCATCGGCATGAAAGAGGTTTTCTTTCTGCCAGATGTGATACCATTTCTCTTCAACTGATGTGGGGTCATATGACGAAGGCATTTCCATAAGGCTGTTTCCTGTTCTTGCATTATATTGTATGTGAAAGTCAATAACCCGTCGCGAAAGGGGATGTCAATTCATTTTTGAGAAGGACAATGGTGCTGACAGTGGTGGGAAATTGATAAACCTGGTATTACGATAATCCCGGTTTATTCTTGAAATAAGGTTCAAACTTGTCCCTGTCAATAGCAAGCAGCCTGGAACGGATATCAGCAATACTTTCAAAATCATAGTTTTGAAATTCAAAATAGTCAAGCATCCAGAGATATTTATTTATCAGCCTGGGGACAATATTTGATGTTCGTATGCGGTCTTTGCTCATGGTCTGGTAATTCTGCTCCAGTGTATAAATCTCACGTTTTAACTGCTCAACCTGTTGGGAATTGAGATGACGTTTTACGTAAAAAATATCATGGAGAAATCCGTATATTGGTATCCATTCGCGTACATCCTCGATTTCAGGATTCTCCTGTTTAATTATGGCAATAATATCATGTATGGGCCGGGCCTTGATAAGGGTGAGATCTATTTCTGACGGATCTATAAGAAATGCTTCTCTGAAATAGAGAAGGGATTTTGGGATATCATTCTTGTGAAAATAGGCCTCTCCCAGCAGGGCAAGCAGAAAGGCGTTACTTCGATACGAACTCCTGGCATATTCAAGGGCCTCTATTGTATGGGCGTATTCACCAAGACGCAGGAAACAGGTTCCCAGCTGTAAAAGAAGGGTGAAATTATCTGTGGGGTTTTCCCTGTCATTGAAAGCTATTTTGTAATGTTCAGAGGCGGTAAAGAAAATATATCGCATAACGGAATTGTAGGCAGTTGAACCGGAAAGATCCTTTTCTTCAGCGTAGCTGGTGAATTCTTCCCATTGTTTCATGAGAAAGTCAGCGGTATCCCTTCCCGGGTTCAACTCTTCGATAGTTTTTTTGCGGTTTTGCCAGAACTTGGCGGCCCTGTATCCTTCAGCCAGTCCGGGATAATCAGGATTGCTGGACATAAGTGTATCCAGCTTTTCCACGGCAGCGAAAAAGTTTCCTTCCTCAATAAGACGGAATGCCTCGTTACTTCCCGTCAGAAGAGGATCGTCATTGAATGTTAACTGTCCGTCCTGGTCCATATGTTATTACAATTCTACCGGGGTATACCAGCTGTTCAGCGCATTGCTGTGAGTGAATACTATAACCTGACGCGATTGTGCTGTCTTTTCAATAATCTTCCCGAATGCATCAATTTTATCCTCATCTATAAAAACAAGGGGATCATCAAGAATTAAAGGAATTGAGACACCAGAATCAACCAAAAAATCATGGAGGGCACATTTTATTGCCAATTGAAGGAGGTGAGAAAACGAAACATTGCGGGTACTGTCAGTATGTTTTTTTTCCATTACATTGACAATGGTATTCATGTCAATTGGTTGAGAATAACTGGACCCGGTTAAATCCCTGAATATCGATGCTGTTGTATGCACAAGCTGTTCCATTTGTATTTGCATTCTATTCTGTATCGATTCGTCGAAAAGATCAAGCAGGTATTTCACGTGCTTCTGCCTTCTGGTAAGAGTATCTAACATTTCATTGTATTCGTCAAGCTGCTGTTCAAGTTGTTTCTGTTCATTCGTTGCGTCTGGACTTTCCTGGAGGTTAAATGATATGCTGTCGGCAATTTTCTGTTTTGCGGTGAGCTCGCTTGTCAGGGTGTCTATTTTTTCAATGGTTTCATCCATCATGGTAAGCAGTGACTCCTCATCGTTCAGTATCTCGGCATCAATTCCTGCCATGTTGGCCATTTCCTGTATGGTTCCCGATAAGCTTTGCAGGTCTGCTTCCAGCGCTTCTTTTTTCTCTTCCAGGTTGGAATTGATATACTGCTCATTATGCGCCTTCTTCAGCATGTACAGATCCAGTTGTTTCTCGTTAAATTCTCCGTATTCTTCGAAATACTGTAAAAGAAATTCATAAATCTCTTCAAGGTCAATATTCTGCATGTCGATGTCATTTGCCCGTAATATATTTTCCAGCTTCTGCTCAAGATATTGTTTTTGTTGTTCCAGGTCATATATTACTGATGAGTGGAAAAGATGATACCGGTATATTATATGTGAAATATAGCTGAGAAGCTGCATAATGATCATGCTGCCGATAATTATCACCTTTTCGTCACGGCTTAGTATGAGTGAAGCTTGCAGGAATAGCCATACGACAGCTGACAGTATCAGCAGGTTTATTCCTGCAAGTATGCTGCCTGCACGTCTGACCCTCGATTCACGTTGAAAAAGTTCATTTTCAATTCTTTCATTAATAGTCCGTATCTCCCTGTACCTGTCCTGCATATGCTTGATGTTGTTCTTCTTTGTCTGGTCGAAATTTCTAAATTGAGGGTATGACTTTTCCAGTTCTTTTTCCCTGGCGGCGATCTCCTTTTCCTGTTCTATCCCGGTCTTAATATTTTTCTGTATATTCTGTATATCCTGAACAAGGGTGTTTTTTCTGGAACAGGCCTCCAGTATCCTGGATATGTGATTTTTGCGAATACTGAAGGCATCAATCTTGCTGGATATGGATTTAATCTCCTCGTTGTACCGGGCAAGTTCACCTTGTTGTTTTTCTCTCTTGGAAGCATTGATTTTCATTAGTTCAAGTTTTTTTGCCGTGTCCTTGTGAAGACGTTCGAATTTAAATGTCTGGTTCATTAGCTCATTGTGTACTTTCGATGAAATGTCCCTGTTGCTGTATGATTCCTGAATTACACTATATGCTGCGTAATAATTGCTGCGGTCCTGTAGCAACAGGAAATCTATTGAGTCCCGTGAAACAGGGGGAAGGTTGTCAAAATCAACGGCAGATGGCAGGTAACCGGATGCAATGAAGCCCTGAAAACCAATGTTGCGGTAAAAGTCAGCCAGCCGGACGAAACCGTTTTTTGACTGCAATACATGTACGACTTCAGAAATTGAGTTACTGGCATTGTTAATTTTATGAGAATGCAGAATGCTTCCCCTGTCGTTCACCGTGTTGATGGAGCAATGATTCATGTCCTTTCGCATGAACCTGTAGGTCGCGTTATCAAGCCTGGTTTCGATTTCAATGGAGATGCTTTTCCATGATTCCCCTTCAAGCAGTGGAGAAGAAGCGAAAGGAAAAATGGCATCAATCAGGGCCCGTGAAAGAAGAGTTTTCCCGGCATTATTTTTTCCATGCACAACGGTAATGCCGTCATTAAGTACAATGGTCTTGTCCTGGAATACACCGGGACATGTTGCTATGCATTTCTTGATTCGCACAGCAATTCCTCCGGTGTGAATTGTTTTGATGTATTAATCCTGTGCAGTATTTCAGCAAGGATAGTCTTGTCAATATCTTCGGGAATCTTGTCTTCTTTCACCAGTTCCTGTAACCGTGTCATAAGTGTTCCCCTGAGTGAATGCTCAGACGCGTACTGCATTATCAAAAGATGCAGATCGGGTATTGAATTATCCATAAGTCTGAAATCTGCACACCTGTCCTGAAGAGCATTAAAAATACCTTCGATTGGAAAGGATCTTTTCCCTGAAATAGTTACCCTGAGTACAGTTCGGGGAGAAGCCGATGCGTTAATAGTGTTCACCAGTTCAACCTGGGAGCTGATAGTTTCGCAATCTATATGCAATTCTTCAAGGCTCAATGTATTTACAGCAATCCTTTTAATCTGCATAATGTCCGATCCGGCCACATGTATGGACAATACATATCGATCTCCGGTTTCTTCGGGTGATGTGGCTTCGGGACTTCCCGGGTAGGCACCAATGATCCTGTTCTGAAACTTATATAGCTTGAAATTGTGATTATGCCCCAGGGCGTAAAAGTCAAGATCCAGGGATTTTACCGCCTCTCGTGGCAGCTTGTACACGAGACTCTCAGCGGTGGGATTTCCCGGGTCAAAGTCAATATGAAAAACACCCAGGTGAAACCCTTCGCTGTCACATTTTTGAATGGTGGCAACATCCTGTGTATCAAGTGCCGGTTTGCTGTATATGTACAGGTTTGTGCCGTTCTTTTCTATATGAACCGGGGATACCGGGTGATCGGTAAGGAATGTGTGGCTTGCCGGAATATGAAGCAGGTTGCTGAGATTAGGGATATCACGGAACTCACTTTCACCCGCGGTAAATATCACATCAACACCGGCATCAATAAGTGACTGCAATTCTGAATTCATTTGCATGAAGGTATAGGTGTCTGCAAAAGGGCCTTCAAAAAGGTCACCGGCTATGATGAGAATATCATGTTCATGCGCAAGGGATACGATCTTTTTGAAGGTATCCAGCCGTACAGAGTCATCAATTCCTGTATCCGGGGAAACAGCTCCCAGGTGTAAATCTGCCATTAATAGTATTTTCATCATATCAGGTGTACCGATTGCGGCTTTTATTATCCATAATAATATTGTTGCATTCGCCTACATGATTGTATAGATTGTCTTATCCGTCAATTAATACTTGAATAATCAGGATGTAATGGCTTTTGCCATCAAAATAAAGATACTATGAGCCATATTCTTATTGTCGATGATAGTCCAGCAATTCTTGAATATATTGAGGACGTATTAACTGTTTCCGGCCATACCGTGAAAAAAGGATCAAATGGCGCGGAAGGACTGGCAGAATTACAGAAAGAACCCTTTGATCTTATCATTTCAGATATGGCAATGCCAGTTGTAGATGGCCTGGAATTGATACAAAAAGTCCGTTCTGAAGACCTGGAGATTCC
>JAGYNX010000160.1 GCA_018399855.1 Spirochaetota bacterium | reverse complement strand
ACGCCCCGGGCGAAACGGCATTTCTCGCATCACCCCGCTCCTCCAACGAGGAAAATTACCTGTTCATGAAGATGGCACGATCCGTGTTCGGCACCAACAATATCAGCACCGATACCGAGTCGGGACATCGCAACAGCCTTGACGTACTGAACGAGGGAACGGGATTTCCCGTCATGACAGGTTCTATCGAGGATATACAGAAAGCCGAGGTGCTCCTGGTGGTAACCGACCATGATGACGGCATCATCAAGTATCGTGACAGCCTTGACTCGGTTGAGTACATCGTGTACATCGGCGCCTTCAGAAATGACTTCCAGGAATTCGCAGACGTGGTGCTTCCCATCACAAGCTATATCGAAACCGACGGCACCTACACCAACACCGAACGCAGAGTTCAGCTTTCAAGCAAAAAAATAGAGGGGGACGCTAGCGTGATGCCGGACTGGAAGCTGCTGCAGACCATGGCAAACAAGGCAGGCTCCAACTGGAACTACTCGTCACCTTCAGACGTAATGAACGAGATAAGCCAGCTGACACCCACATACTCGGGAATCACCTATGATCGCCTTTCAACTTCATTCGGCCTGCAGTGGCCATGCAACACCAGTAATCCCGACGGTACCATCCGCAACAGATACGTTTCCTTACCTTCTTATGATGGGTAAGGCACAACACTACCGGCATCAAAACAACCTGATGCACAAAACCCATATACCCTTACGAGAGTACAACGCTACTCTCCTGCTGTACCCTGACGGATACGTGGAGATCCACCCGGATGACGCGAAAAACCTGGATGTGCGTGACCGCTGGTCCGTCAGGGTAGTTTCGGCAGGTGGTGATATGGAAATCATGGCGAAAGTATCCGACGAAGTGGCCCCCGGGCGGGCGTATATCCCCTACTTTATCCGGGATGCGTGGGATGCGGACGATGCGCCTGGGTATGCCCCGAAGATATCGGTCTTATCCCGCTGCGATCGTCCATCGTGAACGTGCTGCAGCATCGGGAAAACTTCGGCCGTATCATACTCATGTACGGATCACGATCACCGGATGACCTCATGTACAGTTACAACCTTGAAGAATGGCAGAACATCGACGGGTTCGAGACATTCATCACCGTAGACAACCCCACACCCGACTGGAAGGGACACAGCGGTATCATCACCACCCTGCTTGACAAGATGGAATTGCCGGTGGATGACACCGTTGCCTTCGTCTGCGGCCCCCCAATCATGTTCAACGCCGTCATCAAGGAGATGATGGACAGGGGCATCAGCGACGAACACATCATCTCAATCCTGGAACGCCACATGAAATGCGGCGTGGGGAAGTGTCAGCATTGCGGCATCGGCCAAACCCTGGTGTGCACTGACGGGCCGGTGTACACCTACAGGCAGATCAAGACCCTTGGGGAACAGATATAATGTCAAGAATCGAAGAAATACGACAGGTACTCTCCAGGCCCACCTGCATCGTGGGAATGGGAAACTACCTGAAACGGAACGAAAGATACCGCTATCAAGGTTGATGTAAAAGAAGAGAACGAAAAATGCGTATTCTCAGTATTCAACAGGGGGGTTGGTATATCCAAAGAGGATGTTGAAGAAAAACTTTTCAAGAAATTCAGCAGGTTAAAGCAGAAGGGAACCGAAAGCGTAAAAGGATCAGGACTTGGCCTATTCATCTGCAACTCCATAATAGAGAAACACAATGGTTCGATCAGCGTTGAATCTGAACCCGGTGAATGGGCGCGATTCACCGTAACACTACCGAAGGGCGAGCAAGTTAAAGGGTGATCATTGTAAAATTCTCACTCATGGTCTCACCTGCTTCTAGAAACCTGTCCCGTATATCGTCATCCATGGTTAAGTAGATGACCTGCCACCCGTCTTCAACAAGGGTAACCGACTGTTCCACGAGATTCTGCCGGCGTGTCCAGTCGGAGTATTGGAAGGCATCGTCAAGCAGAAGAAAAAGTGAATCCGCACCTGATATACGGGTCGCCATTCCCACGCGAAGGGCCATCAGCACCTGCTCCCTGGCGCCGGTTGATAGTTCTTCCAGCGGATAGGATATAGTACCGTCACCCACACGAATACTGTCCCCGTCAAGGTGTATGTTCGTATACCTTCCGGTAAGTTTCTCCAGTGAGCGGGTAATGGAGGGATCGTTCATGTATTCTTCAATCTGCGAGTCTTCTTCTTTCTGAAAGTCAGCAATAACGTCGCGAACCGCTACCCCGGCAACGATCTCGGCGTAGGCTTCGCTCCGTTCGCGGTACAGTTGTGTGATCACTTCATCAAGTTTTTCTGATATTGCTTCAAGAGAACCCGAATGGGCAGTGTCAGAGCCCACCACATCAGAAAGCTTTCGTAAAAGTATTTCGAAACCCTGCCGCTCTTTCTCGAGGTCTTCACGGCACTGTTCCATCTCTTTGCGAATAGATGCTTCGGCAGCGGGTGAATATGTTTCATCTGCAGGCTGCTGGCTGTGTTCATTCTCCGGTACATTCAGCATCTGCAGTTGTGAGCGGCATTCTGCCAGCCTGTTCTTTTCTTTCTGTACCTGCTGCTTTCTCTGCTGCAGCACAACAGGTGCCTTCTCAAGGGGCACGTCACCCGCCTGCAGGGACGCCATGCGCAGGGGGATTTCACTTTCAAGGGCACGGGCGTTTTCACGGGAAAGCCGCGCGCTCTCTTCAAGTGCCTGTTTTTGACCCGCTTTCTGTTCCAACCCCGATCTCAACGCCCGAAAATCAGCTATAGATATAAGGGGAGTGCCATACCTGGAATTAAAATCATTTTCTATACTTTCCATCGTGGTTCGTGCCGCGGCAGGTGTGAACTCACCACGAAAGACAAATGAAAACATCAGTGCAAGTAAAAGAGATATGGATGATATTCCCAAAAAGGGGAAAAGCATCTTCGGCAAAAAATAAAATGACAGTAAGGCTGACAGCATGGCCACCATGGTAACAACCAGGAAGACAACCTGCCACCGGTTAAAAGACCGCGAAAGGCACTGCTGGTATTCCCTTTCTGCTTCTTCAAGCCATCGAATATCATGCTCCAGGTTGCCAAACTTTTTGAGCCTGCTGTTCATATCCTGTACCTGGTTTTTCAATCGTGAATACTCCCGGATGGAATCTTCAAGGCGGTCAATTTCCTTTTCATTCATGGATGACAGTGATGCCTGCAGCTGATCGGATTCCTTCTTCAGCAAATACGCGTGGTGCCGCTTTGCCTGGTCCATCTTTCGCATACGTTCTGAAAGGCTTTTAAGCCTGCTGTTCAGCTTTACCATGCGTGTTTGTGAAAGAGTGTTATGGAATTCACGTGACAGGTCTTCGGCCTTCTTTAACGCTTCAGTATTGTCATACATCTTGTAATACTTTCCATTCTTCCGGTCAGGCTTGATGCGGCCATCTTCAATTTTGGTATAGTGTATCTCCGGTTCCAGCCGATCGAGGATGGCATCGTACACGTATTGCCTGGATAGAAGGTTCTTGATTGCCCTTCGGTCAATGCCCCCATACCCCGGCACTATTTCAAGCTGGGCACCCCGTACGAAAAGCAGGTTAAAGAGGCTTTTCGGTAGTGAAACCCCTCCCTTTTCCAGGATATCGTCCAGCGTTTTCTTGCGGTTTCCCGGTGTAAAGGTTTCGGGTTTATTTCCGTTTATTGACACGGTTACCTGGCTGCGACCTATGAAACTGTCCCCCCGCACCCCGGGATACATGCCGTCCTTCTGATCTTTGAAAAGTGAGGCCAGCATATTCTCAACAAGGGTGGTCTTCCCCCGTTCATTGCCCGCGTACACCAGCGTCAGGGGAGAAAGGTCAGCTTCCATGTCTTTTACAGGTCCACAGCCCTGCATTGATATCCTGGTTATATGCACCGGCATTGTTCTCTCCTCAACTCCCGAATAGTATCCGGTACGCCCGGGCGGTAATCTCCGGGCGTAACGCTTCAATGGTTTCAGTGTCCCTTCCCGACATGTTCAGGGACTGTATATATTCTGTTACCCTGGCTGCCAGCACAAGGTGTTCTTCATTGTCCGCCACCCGCAGTTGGTCAATATCAATTATATCTACCTGTTCGTGATTGATACCATGAGACTGCAGTACATCTGTAACCTGTTTTTCTATTGTATCCCGGCTGGTGCTGTATCCCCTGCATTGAACCCGAACAACGAGTTTTTCAAATAAGTTTTTACCAGAATACAGGGCCTTTTCTTTTTTAACAGCCCTGGCAATCTGCTGCTCAAGCTGCTGCTGTTCATTTCCATCGGGTATAATAACACAGTTAATACGAGCATACACCGGCGTGCCGGTAAGGGGCAGCGGTTCAAGGTGACCGGTCTCGGTATCCAGCACAAGGATGCGTCGCTGGCCGGTTTCATTGATATCCAACGGCCATGGGGATCCCGTATAGACAACGGTTTCAGATACCGGGCCGGGTAGATGAATATGACCCAGTATCACTTTTTTGGGCCTGAACAGTTCAATGTCATTCCCGGCAAGGGGGAAATATCCCAACTCATGCCCTGAGGCCTCACGGTTTATTCGGCCGTAATCCCCGTGGGAAATCAGCATCCACCCATCGGGTTCGAGCCCTGTCTGCAGGCCAGATTTTTCTATTATACCACCCATTGTCTCTCCGTCACTGTAGGGGAGAAACAGAAAGTTTCTTCCTCCGATGTTACTCACCTGTGGTTTTTCAAATACCTTTATGTTGGGGGCACTGAAAAGACGATTGGCCAGGAAATAATCATGATTGCCAGGAATGGCAAGCACCTCAACACCAGGATGTTCTTTCAGGCATGTATCCAGCAAAATTGGCGCGTCAGATTCGTCATCACACAGGTCGCCTGCCACGATCAGCCTGTTGATGCCGCTTTTTTCTATGCTTTGCAATATATGTGTAAAATTTTCAAGCCTTTCAGGTTTCTCGGAATTGATGTGTACATCCGCGGTAATGGCCAGTTTCATCTAAGAACTCCTGCCGTTTTTTTTATTGCTCGAGATTATCAAGCTCTTCCTGGAAACAACTGGATTCACTATCACGCTTTTCCATCAGCATGTCAAGCTCATCATATAAACCGTCAAGTT
>JAGYNX010000016.1 GCA_018399855.1 Spirochaetota bacterium | reverse complement strand
GCTGGTGATGGCGGGAACTATCGTAATGGATACGGCAAGACGCAGGGGAGTTGAACTTTTGCCGATAGATAGTGAACACAATGCCATATTCTCACTTATGCAGAATCGAGAACCAGGGGACATAAAGAAGATTATCATTACCGCTTCGGGTGGAGGCCTGAGAGATTTCCCGCTGGATAAACTGGATGATGTTACACCGAAAGAAGCCCTGCAGCATCCAACATGGAGCATGGGAGATAAGATAACTATAGATTCAGCGACCCTCATGAACAAGGGTCTTGAAGTGATCGAAGCGCATCACCTGTTTAATATATCATTTGATGCAATTGATGTGGTTATTCATCCTGAAAGTGTTGTACATGGTATGATTGAGCTTGTAGATGGATCGGTCATTTCACATATGAGTATTACAGACATGGCACTGCCAATTGTTAACGCGCTAACTTACCCCAACCAGATGGGTCATGATTTTGGCAATCTTGATATAAAGAAGCTTGGTGCTCTTACATTCAAAAAATATGAGCCGGAACGTTATCCGGCACTGGAACTTTGTTACCGGGCGGGAAGAACCGGGGGGACAATGCCTGCTGTACTCAATGCTGCGAATGAAGAGGCAGTATACGCGTTTTTAGACGGCAAAACAGGTTTTACAGATATCGTAAAAATTGTTGCTACAATTACAGAAAATCACCAGGTTGTAAGTGATCCGGATTTAGAGCAGATATATGCTGCTGATCGATGGGCACGACAACAGGTCAAGGAATTCATAAGAGGTCAATAATGATAACTATCACATACATACTTGCCGCTGTAATCCTTCTGGGATTATGCATTTTTGTTCATGAGCTGGGACATCTTCTTGGCGGGAGGATGGTAGGCATAAAAGCTGAAGTCTTTTCAATAGGCTATGGTAAAGGAATAATAAAGAAAAAATGGGGAGATACAACCTACCAGTTAACCCTTATCCCTTTTGGCGGATATTGCAAATTTTATGGTGAAAACCCTTCGGATGACCGCGAGGGAAAAGAATATGAATTTCTTTCCGCCCACCCCTTGAAGCGGGTGGTGACGGTTGTAATGGGTCCCCTGTTTAATCTTTTTTTTGGTGTATTCTTGTTTTTCATTATGAATATATCTGGTTACTCGGTGGAAACAAACAAGATTTATATACCTGAATATTTTAAGTCGGGTGAATATGTCTCACCGGCATACCAGGCTGGTCTGAAAACCGGGGACATTATTACTGAAATAAATAATGAAACAGTAAACAGTTTCAGTGACGTGCAGAGCAAAATAGTATTTTCAGACGGGAAGCCTCTTTCGATACAGTATCAGCGTGATGATTCGCAGCAAACGGTAAAAGTAACCCCGAAAAAATATTCTGAAAAGGGATATTATACCGTGGGAGTGATGCCATATGGGGAGCGGGTGTTGATAGCCAATGTGCTTGATGGATATCCCGCCCAACAGGCCGGGTTAGAAAAACTTGATGAAATAAAGTCAGTGGAAGGAAGGCAGTTTGAGACACCACAGGAGTTTACTGAATATATAAGAAAAAAAGCCGGAACAACACTTGAATTTACTGTAATTCGTAGTGGTAATGAAAAGAAGGTACAGGTGACCCCGCAGCAGAGAGAAGTATTGAAAATTGAGAAATTCACAGATATGCGTTTTCCCGGGGAGACATATGAAATTGCACTTGATAAGCTGGATATAATAAAATCATCGATCGATGATGGAAACGTGAAAATAAATGGCAGGCGAATACAGTCCTTTTCCCAGTTTGTTTCAATAGTGCAAAGAAGTGGAAACAGGGTGCTTACAATAAACACTCCGGGTGGAACATATAAAGGGAATGCTGATTTTGAAAAATATGGATTTGTTGGAATAGAAACAGCTATTGCCCCTGAAATGGTAAATATTGAATACGGTTTTGCCGGTTCAGTTACAAAAGCACTTATAGACCCATTTGAGTTTATCGCGCTGAATGTACAGGGAATCGGTATGATGTTTTCCGGTGAACTGGATGTACGGCGAAATCTCTCGGGTCCTATTAGAATTGCGAAGATCGCTGGTGACACCGCGTATTATCGGGGAATTGAGGCGTTTATACTGTTGATGGCTAAAATATCCATAATTCTGATGGTTATGAACCTGTTGCCAATACCCATGGTAGATGGCAGCTATATCGTGTTCTTTTTGTACGAAGCCATTAAGGGCCGGCCTCTGAATGAAAAGATCATGGAAAAAATACAGCTGATAGGTTTCGCGTTTTTAATAATGCTGGGTGTGTTTATAATCTTCAATGATCTTTCATTTTTACCATTCTTTCAAAAATTCTTTAATTGAAACATTGATTTCTCCTTCCATTCGTGGAAGGAGAAATTCGTAGACATAAGAATCGAATACCTTGTAACTTAATACCATGGTAAACAACAAAAGACAATCCAGGCAGGTTCGTGCAGGTTCCCTTGCAATAGGTGGCGGCGCACCCGTGTCATTGCAATCCATGACGAGCTGTCCTCTTGAAGATATTGCCGCAACCATCACGCAGATCCGCTCCCTTGAAGAAGCGGGAGCACAGATGGTTCGCCTGGCGGTACGAACTGAAGATCACGTGGTACATCTCAGGGAAATTTGCCAACATGTATCTCTTCCCCTGTGCGCGGATATACACTTCAATTATCGTATCGCACTGGGAGCAATTGATGCGGGAATTGATAAGATAAGGCTTAACCCTGGCAACATTGGTGAACGCTGGAAAGTTGAAGAAGTAGTCAGGGCAGCCAGGGAACATGATGTACCAATTAGAATTGGTGTAAATGGTGGATCACTTGATAGTAAGAAGTATCCCCAGGTCACCCCGCAGTCTCTTACCGACTCGGCCATGGATCACGTAAAGATACTTGAAGATCTTCATTTTAATGATATGGTTATATCAATCAAATCGTCGAATATACTGCAGACATTACAGGCCAACAGGTTGCTTGCTGACCTGGTAGAGTATCCAATTCATGTGGGTTTAACTGAAGCCGGTTATGGGCTTAACTGCATTGTACAAAGCAGTGTAGCTATCGGTTCATTGCTTCTTGAAGGTATTGGTGACACAATCAGGGTATCCATGACAGGTGATCCTGTGGAAGAGATCATAGTGGGAAGAAAAATTCTCGAAGCCGCTGAATTGCGCAGGGCCCCTATACATGTTATTTCCTGTCCGACCTGCGGGAGGACAGATCCGGATATCAATCTTTTAGAACTGGCAAAAAAAACTGACCAGGTACTTACCAGCCGATTTCATGATAGAATTGAAGCTTCGGGCAAAACGGTCACGGTGGCCGTTATGGGATGTGAAGTCAACGGTCCCGGTGAAGCTGCGCATGCTGATATAGGAATAGCAGGGGGACGGGGGGGAAAGATGCTGCTTTTCGCCGGGGGTGAAAAGTTGCGAAAAGTAGATGTCCGCAATGCCGTTGAAGAGATGGCGGACGAGCTTGAAGTCCTGCTTGAAAAATTGCTGTGATGTTTTATACTCGGGTCATGGCTAAGTGATGAAGAAATGATGGAGGCGCGAACGTGGCTATACAGTATTCATTCCCGGAAGGATTTTTGTGGGGCAGTGGCAGTTCAGCATTCCAGGTAGAAGGGGAATGCAGAAACCATGACTTCTATGACTGGGCATTGCAGGGAAAGATCAAGGATGGTACAAACCCTGTCGATGCCGTTCATTTCTGGAAATATTTCAAAAAAGATATCGGCCTGATGAAGAAGATGAACCATTCAACCGCGCGAATTGGGTTGGAATGGGCCAGGATAGAACCTGACAAATGGGCCTGCGATGACAGTGTGCTTGATCATTACAGGGAAATATTAAAGGAAATGAAAGCACAGGGCATCTCGCCAATGGTTACACTGCATCATTTTTCAAACCCCATGTGGCTTTCCAGTCAGGGTGGGTGGACTTCACCGAAGGTTGTAAAATATTACATACGTTTTGTAAAAAAAGCTGTGCGATATCTTGGTGACCTTGTTGATGTCTGGATAACTATTAATGAACCATCTGTGTACGCTACCGCTGCATATCTTTTCGGCGAATTTCCTCCCGGAAAAAAAAGTGTGCGGAAAACATTCAGGGTAATGAAAAACATGGCAGATGCTCATGTAGCCGCGTATCATGTAATACATGAGATTTATACGCAAAAGTTATGGGGAACACCAAAGGTAGGCATAGCCAAGCACCTGCGTACATTCGATCCGTATAACACAAAAAACCCTCTTGATCATCTTTCCGCCCGATTGGCAAAACGGTATTTTAATGATTATTTTCTCAAGCGGATAAACAGAAAATCAAACACGCTGGATATATTTGGACTGAATTATTATTCAGGTGACCTGGTGAAATTTCCATTGAAACTTCTCGGGCGGCAAAACCTGCCGAAAAACAAGCTGGGATGGGACATCTACCCTGAGGGACTTTACCGGATACTTGATGAATATTATTTCAGGTACGGTTGTCCTGTGTATATAACTGAAAACGGTACCTGTGATGATAATGATGAATTGCGGCCATCATTTATTCTTGATCATGTATACCAGTTACATCGGGCCATGGAACACGGTGTGGACATAGCGGGGTATTATCACTGGTCTACCCTTGATAATTTCGAGCTGGTTGACGGACTTATGTCAAGGTTTGGACTGGTACACGTAGACCATGAACATCCGGAGAGAAAAAGAACGTTAAAGACCAGTGGTAAGATGTATGCTGATATTGCCGGGTCTAATGGTATAACAGAAAAAATAGTCGAAGACTATGTGCCGGAATGGAGGCCATGATCTCTGATATTTTTAACACTGAACTTTTTGTTGATATACAGACAGGCACGTATCAAGCAGGCATTTCACGGGACGTGGCGGATCATATAATAAAGAACCTTGATTCAATATTGAAGCCTGAGTATATATACCATGCAACACCCTGCCACGCTGTTGAAATTGAAGAATTCCACATGAGTCCCCGTCCTGTTACCCCCGCTCAATTCAGGCAATTCATCGATAATACGGGGTATCAAACTGAAGCAGAAGTAGAAGGCTGGGGGTGGACCTGGGATAATGGATGGACAAAAAAAGATAACCTCACCTGGAAGGAGCCCTTTGGGAATACAGCTGACAGGATATACACGGAATTGGCAGACAACGTCCCGGTATTACAGGTAAGCTGTAATGACGCGCGGGCTTTTTGCGACTGGCTTAAGATAGAAACCGGAATCAGGTTCAGGCTCTCATCAGAACAGGAATGGGAAGTGTTTGCGTATTCTGTGGGTGTGTTCGGCATGAACGATCCTGTTGCGCGTGATGTCATCACGTTCCCCAGTACTACTATCGATTTTATCGAGATGCTTGCTGTACAGCTTACGGATACGGCTATTTTGTATCCCGGACTGGTATGGGAGTGGACTGATTCCTGGTTTGACGCCTATCCCGGTGCCGATGATCATGATGAATATGGTACCACCTACAAGGTTTTGCGGGGCGGATCATTAATGAGTGCACCCATCCAAAAGGCCAGGGAATACCGATTTAGGCGCTGCCCTACGGCCAGGAGTCCCTTTTACAGTTTCAGGGTGGTGTACTGATTATTATTCATCTATGATCGCAACAACCCTGGCCGGGGCGGCACTGCCGTCTTTAATTTTGAGAGGGAAGCAGGCTATTTTGAATCCGGTTGAGGGTACTTCAGCCAGGTTCACCAGTCGTTCCATGTGGGAGTAGGGCAGGTCAACCTGGTGTGCCTGCCAGAATACACCTTTTTCATCTTTTTCAATGGCTTCACGGGCCTGTAGATTCAGTGGAACATCCCACCCCCAGGCATCGATACCCATAACCCGGACACCCTGTTCAAAAAGCCATCGTGTGGCCTCAGCGGTAACCCCGCAACCCTTGAAAATGTAGTCAGGCTGATCGTAAAACCGGTCACGTCCGGTGTATATTAATACGATATCCATGGGCTTTATGGAATATTTAATTCTTTCGAGTTCTTTTTCAATATTCCCAACAGTAACAGGGTCACCCTCGTCCTTGTGGGTCATATCCAGTTTTACCCCGTCACCAAAAAACCACTCAAGGGGGAGCTCGTCAATCGTCTGTGCCCTTGCGCCCCCAATTTCGCTGTTATAATGCCAGGGCGCGTCAACATGGGTGGCATCATGGGTACCAAGTTTCGTTATGGTTTCAGTGGCCCACCCTTCATCATTTCGGAAAAGGCGTCTTGGCACATTAAGAAGTGTCTCTACCTGTGTTGCGCCATCTGCATGGCTGTGATAATCAACCTGTATCTTAAGAAAATCAGGGGTTGCATCCGGACTGTTCTCAATAGTAGAAGAAAGATCAATTATCTTCATTGGGCTCCTCCAAATATTCACCACAGAGGTACAGAGGTACAGAGGGGGGGTGTCTGGTTGCATATCTGACACCTGAAAGGTTTAACAGCTAACCCTGGTGCTGTAATGTACCATAACGACAGACATAAAAATCCTTTCTCTGTAACTCTGTGACTCTGTGGTGAGAATAAAAAAGAATAATATTTTTTATCATGGAAATGGATGTGCTGCAAGGAATTTTATGGGGGGATCAGGATTGTTTTTGTATGCCCTTGCCAATGATGACTTTCATGAATTCACGGAAGTCATTGTCGTCGCGGCCTATTGTATTATGGACGCCAAATTTTTTGAATTGTAGCATGCCTTCTGTTACCGATGACAGGAAGAAGGCAACTGTATGAGGATCAAGATCACGGAAGGTGCCTTCATTTACCCCTTCCGTGAAAACCTCTGCCATCATATCAAGAAGTTCGCCGGTTCTTCGGGTTATTTCATTCTTTCCGGGATCGGGATCTTCGGTGTCGAGAAACTCACCCTTGTATTCCATCAGGATGTTGTAATAATCACGGTACTCATTATAGAAGGTGAGATACGAGTCAAATGTTGAGATAAGCTTTTTTGGGGAGGTTTCCCTTGAATCAATACCTTCTTTAAAAAGCCTGTTCAATATATTCAGGGCTTCATGGCAAATGGTTTCGTATATTTCCCGCTTGTTTTTAAAATGGAAGTAGACGGCCCCGGTGGTCAATTTCGCTTTTGACGCAATGGTTCTCATCGAAATGCCGTTATAGCCATACTGCAGAAAGAGTTTCCGTGCGGTATCAAGTATTTCCTGTCGGTTGTTTTTTCTCATCACTTCTTCATTTATTTGGTTATCAATTAGTAAAAGAATAACATAACAACGGTATGTTCCGGGTCAATATGTTTTTTACTGAACCAGGTATAAATATATAATAATTTATTATATTATTACGTACTGTTTTTCATAAAGCCTTGAATGAACAGGGTTCACGGTGTACAATTAATGAAAATGGTACTGTTAATAATTTGAGGAAATGTAACATTGATAGACAACAATAATATAAAAATGGATCTGAATATTATTCTCGCAGCCGTGGAACAGAGTCCCAGTGTTGTGATGATTACTGATACTGACGGGAATATTGAGTACGTAAACCCGCATTTTACTATGGTAACCGGCTATACCCGCGAAGAAGCCCTGGGAAGAAATCCTTCCTTTCTGAAATCAGGTACCATGCACAGGGATGTCTATGCAGAGTTGTGGTCTTCGTTACGGCAGGGAAAATCCTGGCATGGTGAACTCTGTAACAGGAAAAAGAACGGGAAAATCTACTGGGAGTCTGCGGCTTTCAGTGCCATTAAAAATGAAAGCGGCAAGGTGCTGCATTATATGAAAGTGGCCGAGGATATTACTGAAAGAAAAAGATCACTTGAGGCACTTCAGAGTTCATATGAGTTTCTTGAGATTATAATGAATTCTGCCATCGATACCATGTTCGTGCTTGATTTGCGTGGTGATATCATAATGGCAAACAGCAGGGCCGAAGAATTGACAGGCTATACAGTGGGAGAGCTGATAGGAATGAGCTCTTCACGACTGATACCGAATGCCGAGTTTGACGATGTTAATGAATATTTTTCTTCACAGAAGGACAGGTCAGGATCAGTTGAGCAGAAAACAACACTGATAAGAAAGGATGCTGCCGAGAGAACAATCAAGTACAGGCTTGTGCCCCTGATTCAGCATAACAGGTTGCGTGGTATTATTGGAACCGCCGAGGATGTAACAGAGCAGAGCCTGGCGGAAGAAGAATTAAGAAAACTTATACAGGCTGTTGAACAGAGTCCTGCCACCGTAGTTATTACAGATACAGAAGGGAATATTGAGTATGTGAATCCCAAGTTTACCCATCTGACTGGTTATGAATTTCATGAAGTTATAGGTAAGAATCCCAGGATAATGAAATCAGGATCACAACCAGATGAATTTTACAAAAAACTCTGGGAGACTATAACAGAGGGTCGCGAATGGAGGGGTGAATTCCACAATCTGAAAAAAGACGGGGGAGCTTTCTGGGAATTTTCTTCAATTTCTCCTGTAAAAGATGAAAATGGGGTGATAACGCATTACGTGGCAGTAAAAGAGGATATAACCGAAAGAAAACAGGCTGAAGACGCACTTATTGAAAGCGAGAAGCGTCTTCGAGTAAGAAATGATATTATTGAAAATGATCTGAAAAACGCCCAGACAATTCAAAAAGCACTGCTTCCCAAAAAAGTCCCCCGCAATGACGGTTTCCTGGTGCAGTATCGTTATATTCCCCTGGACGCGGTTGGAGGTGATTTCTTTACTTTTCATGATATCGGTCCGGATTCTTTCAGTGTATTTATTGGTGATGTCACAGGACATGGTGTTTCAGCAGCGCTGTTTACTGCACTTTTGAAATTTACAACACAGAAAATGGACGAAGGGCTCTATACATCCCCCGCAGACTATGTACTGCATATTAACAATGAACTGCTTGGTATAATGTCAGGCTATTTTATCACCGCCCTGTATGCCATCTTCAGTCGTGATGCCATTTCAGGTAAGACAAAAATGTCATTCGCCCGTGGCGGTCATCCATATCCGGTGCTGTTGAAAAAGAATGACAATTCTATCAAGATGCTTAAATCAAAAGGAACAATTCTTGGAATGTTTAAAGATCTGGTTATACATGAAAAATCTGTAGAACTTGAAAAGGGAGACAGGGTATACCTTTTTACTGATGGTATCATTGAGGTATATGATAGAAAAAAGGAGATGCTTGGCCTTGAGGGGCTGTCAGAAATAATACGCAGCACAGCCGGTGAAACACTTTCTAATTCCATTGAATCAATTTTAAAAAAGGTTGAAGAGTTTCAGGGGATACCAACTTTTGAGGATGATATGGCAATTATCGGGATTGAAATAACATGAGTAAAGCTATCAGCTATGCTGAATGATATTTCAACACGGCATATTCAAACCCGTCAACAAGTACACGGAAAGAAGCTGCGTTAATGTTTTCAGAAACCGCGTAAACCTTCCATACATCATTGCCGTTGGTGAATAGAATGGTTACTTCAACCTCGGTGCTGGTGCCCCTTTTTGCGTCCATTATGTTGGCACGATAATCTACCAGCGCCACACTCTCGATTTCCGGGAAAAGGGGAATAAGGCCTTTTTTCAGCACCTTGGCAAGCGCGTCTACAGGGCCATTGCCGGTTGATGCTTCATGAATCTCCCGTCCGTTAGCCTCTATCTGTACCGTTGCTTCAGGGTCTATCCCATTATCGATAAGCCGGTAATTGTCAATAATTTGAAACGGCGGTTCATATGTTTTCAGTGCCCGGGCAATAGCTAGTTCCCGGGTGGCATCCTGAATTTCAAAGTTCAGCATTGATTGTCTCCGTAGAAAATCTGGATTATTTTTTTATTCTTCTTCTTCGCCTTCACCGTACTCGTAGTCCATAGTTAAAGTATGTGACATTCCAGTATCAAGACCTGTAATTGATTCTTCCTTCATCTTATTGTTATCCTTGTAAATTTTAATACTGGCAGATGTTGCACCGATATTAGTGGTAACACTGATTTCAAGGTAATCTACATCCTCTATTTCTTCTTCATACTGTCCAATTTCGAATGTATCAAGTTCACCATCCTCAATCCCGAAATGTTTTATTTCGTCACCATTTTTAAGATAGTAGCCACTGAATCCTTTTGAATGAACAATTACCAGGAGTTTTATACTGCTTCCCTCATCACTACAGGTTGTGAATGAGCAAATGGCAATCAGGGTAGTTATTAATATCGCAAGGTGATTTGATATCTTCATTTTTCCATGGCCTGATCATTTAAAATTCAAAGTAATCATATGATATAGTAAGATATGCCCCCATATCCGGAAGTGTCAAGAAATTAACAACTTATTGAGGATATTAAAAACAATTCCAATTTTGTTCTTGTTCAAAAAATAATAGCTGGTATATAGTATAACTTGAAATTGCGGTTTTAATATAAAATCCGGGTTAATTAAAATGCATGAACTGCTACACACATTTAAACACGCTCTCATGATTACATCATTCGTGTTTGTGATGATGCTCATGATCGAGTATATCAACGTTATCACAAGTGGCACATGGCAGCAGCGGATGGCCGAGAAGCCATGGGGGCAATACCTGCTGGCGGTACTGCTTGGTGCCACACCAGGGTGCCTCGGTGCCTTTATGGTGGTTGCCATGTACAGCCATCGGGTTGTGTCACTGGGAGCGCTTGTTGCCGCCATGATCGTCACAAGCGGTGATGAAGCGTTTGTGATGTTTGCCATGATGCCAAAAACTGCCTTCATTATAATGGGAATAATGGCTCCCATAGGGTTGTTAGCCGGCTTCCTGGTTGATAAAATATTTGCCTCCCGAAAATCAGCATGCCTTTCAGATTGTGATGGCCTGCAGATCCATCCACCTCATGACTGCGACTGTTTCCCAAGAGGGAAAATATTGCAGCACTGGAAAAACCTTTCATTATCACGGGCATCACTTGTGCTGGTGATGATAGTTCTTGCGATCATGATTATTAATGGAACTGTCGGGCCGAAAGAGTGGAACTGGATACGCTATACGCTTATGCTGGCTACCGGTATTGCCCTGTTTATCGTGTCAACAGTGCCGGATCATTTTCTTGAAGAACATCTCTGGGAACACGTGGTAAAAAGTCATGTGCCCCGCATCTTTTTGTGGACATTCGGCGCCCTGCTGATCATACATATACTGATTGAGAAAATGAATCTTGAGCCCCTTATTCAGGACAACTCGTATTTTGTTCTATTCTTATCCGGATTGATTGGTATCATACCCGAATCCGGACCTCATCTCGCGTTTGTTACCATGTATTCAAAAGGCATTATTCCCCTATCAATATTGCTTACAAGCTCTATAGTGCAGGACGGGCATGGTATGATTCCGCTACTTGCACATTCACGTAAGGACTTTTTCCTGGTAAAAACTCTAAATTTGATAGCAGGCCTGCTGGTTGGTATAGTGTTGATGCTGATCGGATATTAATCGAAGGAGACAATCTATGACAAAAATTCTGGTTACCGGGGGCGCCGGGTATATCGGCTCCCATGTTGTTCATCTGCTGGCCAGGAGAAACTTTATACCAATTGTATATGACAATTTCTCCACCGGGTTTCGTGATTTTGTGGAAGAGTTTGATGTTATCGAGGGTGACATTGGAGACTACCAGCACGTCAGCGAGGTGCTGAAAAGCCATGATATAGCATGCGTGATGAACTTTGCTTCTTATATCGCGGTAGGTGAATCAGTAAACAAACCCCTGATGTATTATGACAATAATGTGGCCAAAACATTCACCATGTTTCGGGCAATGCTTGATGCTGATGTGAAGAGATTCATTTTTTCATCATCTGCCGCCGTGTACGGTACACCTGAAGAAGTGCCGATAAGTGAAGACAGCAGGCTGCATCCCGAAAGTCCTTATGGCAAAACAAAGTATTTTATAGAAGAAGTGCTGCGCGACCTGGATATATCTGACCAGTTCAAATCGGTAAGCTTGCGGTATTTCAATGCTGCGGGGGCCGACCCTTCAGGGCAAATGGGAGAAGGACACGTCCCGGAAACCCACCTTATACCCCTGGTAATGCGGGCGGTACTTGACCCTGAGTATACCATAACCATATTCGGCACTGATTATGACACTGAAGACGGAACCTGCGTTCGTGATTATATACACGTGAATGACCTGGCAATGGCACACATACTGGCACTTGAAAACCTGATGAAAACACCTGCAACACGGGTGTATAATCTCGGTAACGGGCTGGGGTTCTCTGTAAAAGAAGTTATCGATTCGGTAAAAAGGGTAACAGGCAAAGACCTTTCGGTGAAAGAGGGAGAACGAAGACCGGGCGATCCTGCTGTCCTGGTTGCGTCGGCCAGCAGGGCACGCGAAGAGCTGGGGTGGGATCCAGAGTACCCTGATATTGATGAGATAGTCAGGTCAGCATGGAACTGGGAATCCCAGCAGCGAAGAAGGGGATACTGATAAATAAAATCTGCCGGTTTTTTTGCTTGATTCATGCAGCACATGCACTAACGTGAGTCATTCATGTAATACAATAAAACATAAAAACAGAGGTCGGCCCGTATGAATCTTCATTCACTTTTTTGTCCCCGTTCAATCGCCATCGTGGGTGCCAGCGATACCCTCTTTAAGTGGGGGGCGTATATCATGAGCAACATCCTTGACGGGGGATTTACCGGCAAAGTGTACCCGGTATCCGTTTCAAAATCCATCGTCTTCGGCAGGGAAACATATAAGTCCGTAAGAGATATAGAGGATAAGGTAGACCTCGTGTTTATCACCACACCGGCCCGGACGGTAATGGCAGTTCTGGAAGATTGCAGGGATTCAGGGGTGACCAACGTGGTAATGGTAACATCAGGGTTCAGCGAAACAGGGGAGGACGGGTCCCGGATGGAGAAAGAGGTAGAACGATTCGCCATTGAGAACGGTATGTACATCGTTGGCCCAAATACCATGGGGATCGTCAACACCCATTGCAGCTTATATGCCACCGGTTCAATTGTACGACCTGTACCTGGAGGCATCTCTATCGTTGCCCAGAGCGGAAACCTGGGAAACCAGATAATGGAATGGGCCGAGCAGGAAAAGATCGGCATTGCCAAATTCGTAGGCTCGGGTAACGAGGGTGTCTTAAAGGTTGAGGACTACCTCGAGTATTTCATGGATGACGAGGACACCAGCGTGGTGTTGATGTACATAGAAGGGATTGACGACGGAAAACGATTCATGGATGTGGCTTCCCGGGTGACTGCCAAAAAACCGGTGATCGCCCTTAAAGCGGGTAGAACGCAAAGCGGAAGCCAGGCTGCCCAGTCTCACACCGGCGCCATGTCAGGGTCGCATGTAATCTTTGAAAGTGTTATGAAGCAAACAGGTATTGTAATTGCCCGGACACCATCAGAACTGCTTAGCCTTTCGGCGGCTTTTGACAGCTTTCCGGTACCGGCTGACAACAGGGTGGGTATAATTACCCTTGGTGGGGGATGGGGAGTGGTGACAGCCGATGAGTGTGAGGAACGGGATCTTAGCATTCCCCCCCTTCCTGACGATGTAATGGAAAAGCTGGACAAACGACTGCCTCCATTCTGGAGCAAGGCAAATCCGGTTGACCTTGTTGGTCAGCCCGATATCGTTTTATTTGAAGAGTCAATAGAGTACATGGCCGCGTCTGATTCCTTTGATGCCATAATAACACTTGGCATGGTGGGTTCAAAACAATTCGCATTGAGAGCGGCAGAAGCAGCCATGAACCTTGGTAATCTCAGCAAAGCAGAGTATCAGAAGTTCAAGGATAATCTTGATCAATACCAGATGGATTTTCTTGATAAGATTATCCTGATCACTGAAAAATACGGGAAACCCATTCTTCCCGTGTCCCTTGCTAAAACTGACTATGATGAGATGGTTCACCAGTTAAAAGGCAGTAAGTACAAGCTTGTTATATACGGATCGCCTGAAGAGGCGGTGCTGTGTCTTCAGAAGATGTATCACTATTCACGGTATCTGGCTAAAAGGAGAAACTGAAAATGCGTGAAATAATTATGACAGCGGTAGAGAGAAAGCAAGCGGCGCTTTCCGAATATGAGTCAAAGAGAGTTGTTGAGAGCGCAGGTGTTGTCGTTTCCGGTAACAGGCTGGCAACCAGCAGGGATGAAGCGGTACAAATGGCCGCTACGTCAGGATACCCGGTGGCACTGAAAGGCTGCTCGCCTGCCTTAACGCATAAAACAGAGATGGGTATGGTGAAGCTTAAATTGAAAACCCCTGAAGGGGTTGCTGAAGCGTATGACGAGATAACATCAAAGGGGGTTGGGCTTGACGGTGTAATTGTTCAGGAATGGGTGGAGGGTGATAATCGTGAATTTGTAATTGGTATGACAAGAGATCCTCAGTTCGGCCCCTGCGTGATGTTCGGACTTGGTGGTATATTCACAGAAGCACTGAAGGATGTATCATTTCGTGTGGCACCATTAACAGAAATTGATGCCATGGAAATGATAGATGAAATAAGAACACAGAAGCTGCTGGGTGAATTCAGGGGAAGTTCACCTGTAGATAGAAAAAAGCTGGCAGAAGCGATAGTGGGAATTGGAAACCTTTCAAGTGAATATGATGAAATAGCGGAAATTGATATAAATCCACTTGTTATCGAAAAGGGTAACCCTGTTGCAGTAGATGCACTTGTTATTCTGAAAAAATGAAGTGATAAAACTTTTTTTGATTTGACGAATGGTGTTATTTACATTTCAATTAGTATCAATTATGTAACTATGGCTGGTTTTTATAACCAGCCATTTGTGTGTAATAAATTAAAGTATTGATCACTATGCGTATCCTGCGCTAATTGGTCCTTTTTTTCGAAAAAAATTCTTCAAAAATAGCAATAAAGGTAATATAGTGCAGTACCGGAACTAATTGATACTACCAGTTAAACTTATTGTGTGAGATGGAGTAAATTGAAATGACAACGAAGCTAAAGCATAAGAAAGTAGGAATTCTATTTTCAGGCGGACCCGCACCAAGTGCCAACACGGTAATATCATCTACTGCCCTTAATTTTCTCGATCACGGGGTGCCGGTAATCGGTTTCTACCGCGGTTATGAATTTATGCAGGATTTTAATATTAATTATCCAAAGCTTAAAAAAGGAACTCATTATACAGAGATAAATTATGAAATAACCCAGGTGAGAAACGAACGTGGAATATTCTTAAGAACTTCCCGGGCTAACCCCGGGAAAGGGATAAACACAATAGAAGAGTTAAAAGATAAGGGGAAGAACAACCGATTAAATAATATTATCGATGCGTGTGAATACCTGAATATAGGGGCCCTGGTTTCAATCGGTGGTGATGATACCCTTAAAACTGCTAATTTCCTGCATATACTCGGGTTCCCGATTATACATATCCCAAAAACTATCGATAATGATTATTTCGGAATTCCCTGGACATTCGGTTACTGGACGGCGGTTGATGCCGCACAGAAAAACATGCTGAACCTGAAAGCAGACGCCCAGGCCACTGACAGCTTTTTTATAGTTGAGCTAATGGGAAGAAAAGCGGGATGGATAACCTATGCCGCAGGTATTGCCGCTGAGGCTATAATGATGGTTGCTGCCGAGGATATCCCCGGAGATACACTTGATATTGATCAGCTGGTAGAAGACATCACAAATACGATTATCGCAAGGGAAAACAATCGGAGGCCTTACGGGGTTATTGCCGTATCAGAAGGGATCGTTGATAAGCTTCCCGATGAAATGAAACCCACTGAAACAGACAAGCATGGAAATATCCTGTATCGTGAAGCTCAAATATCGAGAATCCTGGCAGAAAGGGTAAAATCCCTCTACATGGAGAAAACCGGCCTTGAAGTGAAAGTTACCCCGAAACAGATAGGTTACGAGACCAGGTCATCTCCCCCCATAAGCTTTGATGTGGTTCTTGGAAGCATGCTGGGCTACGGTGCGTACAAGTTTTATTCTGAGGATACTTTCGGTATCATGGTGTCAGTAACAGATAATTTTGACCTTAAGGCGGTACCATTCAGTGAACTTATCGATTCAGACACGTTGAAAACAAAGCTTCGTGATGTACCCAAGGGGAGTGATTTTTATACGCTTAAGGAGCGTCTCTCTTACAGGAAATCCTGGGAGTAATGATAATATGAGAATCAACAAAGCAAAACCAGGAA
>JAGYNX010000159.1 GCA_018399855.1 Spirochaetota bacterium | reverse complement strand
TATAATATGGAACATCTATCAGAACTCCTTTACAGCCTTGCACCATACACACATTTTATAGTATTTGGCCTGTTAATACTGGCAGGCCTGAATTTGCCTGTATCAGAAGACCTGGTATTTATTATTGCTGCCTCCATTGCGGCAACTATTACTCCTGAAAAAACCATGCTGATTTTTATCGGTTGTTTTGCCGGAGCATATACCAGTGATATTATCGCATATACCATTGGCAGGTATGCCGGAAGACAGGTGATGGAAACAAAAGTAATCAGACAATTTGTTTCAGAAAAGAAACTTTTCAAGGTTGAAGAGTATTTTCATCATTATGGTCAAAAAACACTTTTTTTCGGGCGTTTCATCCCATTCGGTGTTCGGAATGTTCTTTTCATATCAGCAGGTATAGCCAGGATGCGGTTTTATCGTTTTCTTATTATTGATTTCCTTGCCCTGATATTAACATCTACGATTCTTTTTTCGCTGGGATACTTTTTTGGAGAGAATTATCGCATTATTGAACCGTATCTGGACAGATATAAATACTTTGTTTTTACTATCTTTATTATTACCGTTATGCTAGTTATCTCGTTAAAAATAAAAACATTTAAAGAGCTAAGGGACAGAGATAATCAGGTTTGATTTTCCTTCTTTATAATTTCATTTATTTCAAATAGTGCCATTTTACTGTCAGGGTCAATATTAACAACCCTCTCAAATGTTCTGAGGGCGTCATCCATTTTGCCACTTTTCTTGTATGCCATTCCCAGTGCAAAAAGGGCATTGGTAAAGTTTGGATCTAAACTCTGTGCCTTTTCAAGATACCTGATGGAATTTTCATAATTCATCATCTGGTAGTAAGCAGCGCCTCCAACGTAATACGCGTACTTGTTTCTCTTGTCCATATCCACGTATTTTTCTACGCATTCAACCGTTTTTCCGTAATTATTCACCCTGAAATAATTCTTTGCAAGATTATAAAGCAATTTTCTGTTGTCCTGATAAAGTGTGAGACTTCTCTCGAGATAATCTATCGCTTCGTAGTACTTGTGCTCAGATACAAGTTTCTTTGACTGCCTGATTATATCAACCGCCTCGTCACGGGCTAATTCAATTACAAGCAGGGTAATATCATCCTCAACCGGTGAATTACCAATAAATCTCTGTACATCCTCAATAATGTAACTGGTAAAATCCTCCATTGGCAAATGCCTGTTTTTCAATACTACATCCTGAAGCCGGTCAGTAGAATACTCTTCACGGTTTTCATTAACAGCCTCAGGTATACCATCAGTATACAATACAAGCCTGTCACCGTAATTGAGTTTTGTTGCCAACTCTTCGTAAGTTTCCCTTGCCTCTTCTACGGCGCCGATAAAAAGACCATTTGTATCCAGAAGCTCGATGCGGCCTTCATCATTTCGTATCAGGATAGCTTTCTGATGGCTGGCATTTGCGTAGATTACGTTATACTCATCGTCGATAGTAACAAAAAAACCTGTCAGGTAATCCTGTGTTTTTACATGCTCAAGAATGTTCTGGTTAACGTCCTGAAAAATACGTTTTGGTGAATCATACTGGAGAGATGCGTTACCAAATGAAATTTTTGCCATTGATGTAACCAGCGCTGCTGGTATACCATGTCCTGATACGTCAGCGATAAGAACTCCCAGCCTGTCATCTTTGAGCTGATACACATCGTAAAAGTCACCACCAATTTTCTCCATGGCAATATACCTGACAGAAAACTTCAATTCGTTCCAGTCATCAATTTTACCAGGAAGTATACTCCTTTGTATATTACCGGCAATTTCCAGCTGTTTTTGTATCAGGTCGTCCTTATCTTTCAGGTCACCAAGTGCCTGCTGTAGTTCTTCTGTTCTCTGCTCAACCTTTAACTCAAGGTTTTTACGGTGCTCCTGTATTTCATACGCCATTTCCATAACTGAATATTCAATTGCTGCAAATTCTTCTTCGTATGACATTACACGAAATGATGCGGCCTCCCCTTCAGATATACGCTTTGTAACAATTGCCATTTCGTTAAGCACACGCATAATTGAATCTGAATTAACATACATGAGAAATAATCCAGCAATGATAGATATTACGAAATAAGTGATTATGACATCATAACGGGAAACCTGGTACAACCTGAACTGTTCCATCATGGCGGCAAAAGTAAAAAGTGTAATAACCATCAGTACAACGAAGAAACTGAATTTAACCCTTAGTCCAATCAAACCCCTTGGGTATACGTCCATTCCCCTGATGCGCATCTGATTATAACATTGAGCTCGCCCCCGATTGATAAGTATTTCTGTTATCAGGTAGGTGGACATCCCATAAAGTATGACTACCACCAGCACCGCGACAGCGATAACCCTGGTAACAATTTTCATCTTATATTCTACCAGTTCTCCAGATGTATAGTAATCGAAATAAACTAACACTATGAGAAGAAGTCCGCAGAACGCACCATATAGACTGGCTGTAATCATGTTGTACATGGGCAGGTGTGACAGGTCAACATACAGTTTATGAATCTCCTGGTTGTCCAGTGAAGTATCAAGAGTACCTGATTTAAAAGAACTATTGATTCTTCTCAAGGATTTGAAAAAAGCAGGAATTTTCAAGGGGGTCAGCAAGCCAAACTGTACATAGTGCAGCATCGTGGGGACCACTAAGGCAAGGGGCAGCCATTTGACCAGTATGGATTGTATCTCTTCATAGGAGGTAATAATAAATGATGTACCCAGAAAATATCCGAATACCGCGCTCATCCATCCGCCTAGCACAGTAATAAAAGCAATGGCAAAAGTAAACGCTATCGTCCTCGAAATAAAACTAACAAAACCCATTTCAACCCCTGCCTGTTAAGAAGTGTATACTGCTGGCTGATCAGTATTATTCAGCAACAATGTTTTGTAAACTCATTTAATGAGAATATCCGCACACACACCAAAATGATCAGAAGGGTGCACATCCTCATATACATTATCGGTACATATACTTGATTCCACAACCGATTCTTTTGATAAGGAACCGCCAACCAGTACAAAGTCAATTCTCTGTCGTTCCATTTCATTATACTGATTCAAATGCGCATATAAGTCTTTGTATTCCTTTTCGATATCTTCAGTATAATATTCCTGGATATTTATATTTCTCAGCGGATCCCAGGTGAATCCTGGTTCAACCTGGACATTACTAAAACTATCGGAATATCCCCTGTTCAGCAAGTATTGCATTTCAGGAGAATCAATTGATGCATTAAAATCTCCCATTAGAATTACTGGTTTTCCCGGAGGAACCACAGTTTCAAGATATGCGCACATTATTTCAGATTCATCCATCCTCCACTTATTGTCCCGTTCAAGTGAAGTGATCGCTTCATTGTATTCAGTATCGTTATAATCCCATTTTTCTTTCAACTTCTTGAGTAACTCTTTGTTTCGATGTGTATCACCTGATGAAGCATGCCAGTGTGTTACCGCCAGGTATACAGGTTTTGTATTCCATGTTATTCTTCCAACTAATACCTGTGTGGCATCAGATGTATGAAATGAAAGATTATTCCATATAAAACCGCCACCGGATAACTGTTTTCTGCCAACTTTCTTTAATCCAAGCGTTTTTCTAGCAAGTATGGCATCTCCTTCTTTTAAATTCCAGGGAATCCCCAATCGAAAGACCTGCAGTCCTGCTATTCCCACATGATAGATATAATCATAATCAAGATCTTCGGCAAGCTTCTCTACGTAATCCGGCAGGTAATTAGCCTCGTTCACTGCGATCACATCAGGGGATACACGATTGATGTTTTCCAGTAGCGACCTGTATCGCTTCATACGACGCTCTTCTGATTCATACTCGCCCATGGAAAGTGTACCCTCGTAATCCAACCCGGACCATACGTTTATGGTCATAACCTTCAACACACTTGACTCATTATTCTTCGTGGTAACGGCATTATCACTGCACCCTGTACAATTAATAATCATCATTAAAACTAATCCTATAACCTGTGAAACATATACATTTTTCCGAAACCTCATTCTCCCCTCCATGAGCCATTTATTTATAAAGTTATCAACACGTGTGCATAACTTTGTGTACAAATGTATATATTTTACTCAAATAATCTCATTTTTTGTTGCTTTAATTAATATAATCTTCTATGTCTGAAATATTGTCCTGTCAGGCAACCGCAAACAGGTGAGTTTGCCACCGAACACAGCTCCCGTATCGATACCAGCTATGTTTTTCTCTTGATTAAAATATACCTCTCCCCACTTTCCACCAGGTATATGTTCAGTTGGAGTATGTCCGAACACAACCAGTTTGGGCCATGTGTATGATGATAAGAAGAAATTTTCACGTATCCATATCAAGTCATATTCTGATTGTTTTTTAATATCATCTATTCCCGGTCGCAACCCGGCATGTACAGCGATAAACTCATCCGTTTCATAATAGAAGTGTAACGAATTAAAAAACTCCTTATGTTTTTCAGGTAACACCAGAGAACCCTGATTTTTACGATAATTTCTCAAGGTGGCCATTCCACCATTATACAGATATAACCCGCTGGTATCGTTATTATTCAAATACGAGAGAAACATGTCTTCATGATTTCCTCTCAAAAATACTGTTGTGTGATATTTTTCAAGTATCTTTAAAAACTCGATCACTTCAAATGAGTTTGCACCCCTGTCGATATAATCACCCAGAAATATCAATGTATCATTTACCTTGATTCTATACGCGATTATTTCGTACAATTTTTTCAGCTTATCTAAACAACCATGTATGTCACCGATTATATAATACACATCACTTTCAGCTAAAATATAAATAATTCACACTGGAGATGGCAGAAATCCTTCAACGATTACCCGCACATCATCAACATCAAATGGCTTTTTTAGAAAGTAAATATGTTTGCAGTCACAGTCAATTGTAAGTATATCATCGCTTCCGTAGATCAGTACGGTTCTGAGATTTGATGGGACATTTGCCCGAAATCTTCCAAGAGTCCCGTATTTACTTAAAACCCTGCTATATTCAATAATATATGCTTTTGCCTCATTTACATCTTCTTTAGGAATTTTATCATCCGGTGAAACATCCCTGATATCATAC
>JAGYNX010000158.1 GCA_018399855.1 Spirochaetota bacterium | reverse complement strand
GCTTTTGAGAAGTTACATTTTTTTGCAGGTTGTTATTAAACTGATATGAATATTGTTATTGCGGGTGCGGGAAGCGTTGGATTTCACATAGCCAGCCAGATGACCGATGAAAACAAGGATGTAACCCTTATTGACCGTGATCCTGCCAGGGCAAGTTATGCCGCCAGTCACCTGGACTGCCTGGTAATCAACGAAGAGGTGAACAACGCCGATGTGCTTAAAAATGCAGGTATAGATAAGGCTGATTTTTTCATCAGCGTTACCGATTCTGACGAGGTTAATATGATCGCCTGCGGCATCGTCAGTAGTGAATTCGATGTTCCCACTAAGATCGCCAGGGTTCGCAATCTTGACTACTCCAGCCTGGGTATCATGAAAGAAGCGTTTCTTGGAATTAACCTCATAGTTAATCCCGAGATCGAAGCATCAAGGGTAATATCTCAAACTGTTTCATTCGGCGCCATGAGCGATGTTGCCCTCTTTGAGAAAACTGATGTACAGTTACGTAATCTTTTTATCGATAGTAGTTCAATTCTGAAAAACAAATCACTTAAAGAGATCAAGAAGACCCTCAACGAAGAATTTCTTATTGCCGGCATTACCAGGCGGGATTTCGTGATTATCCCATCAGGGGAAACTTTAATAGAAGAAAATGACAAGGTGCATATCGCTGCCAGTCAACATAACATGGAAAAAGTTTTTGCCAAAACCGGCAAATCCACGGTGCCCATAAGACGTGTGCTCCTTGTTGGAGGAGGACGGATAAGCACCCTCGTTGCACGGGATCTTCTTCGTAAGGGCTACACGGTTAAGCTTATTGATCATGATTATGAGCGATGCAAACACCTTTCAGAAATTATCCCCGACGCGTTGATCATCAATGCCGACATTTCAGACGAAGGCGTATTTGAAGAAGAACGATTATTTGACAACGACCTTATAATATCCGCCACCACTAACCAGGAGCTGAACATTATATCATCTATATATGCCAAGTCACTGGGAGTCAGCCGGGCAATCGCGGTAGTAAGCAAAAAAAATTACCTTAACATCGCTACAGAACTTGGGATCGATGCCACCATTAACCCCAAAAGCAGTACTGCTGATTTTATTATCAAGTATATACGAGGAAGCAATATTGAAAGTGTTCACAGTATATTTGACGGACGTGCCGAGGTAATCGAGATCAGCATCCGTGATAATACCAACATTACCGGAATACCCCTTAAAGACCTGTTGATGCCTGATAATTCCCTCATTGTATCTGTTACAAGGAATTTCTCGACAATAATTCCAGATGGGAATTTTACATTAAAGAATGGAGACAGTGTACTTGTTATCGCGAATAAAAAATCCATCAATAACACTTTAAAACTTTTCTCCAAACAAAGATGAATATAATACTGGTTACAAAAATAATCGCTTTTTTGATACTGATTATCGCATGCTTTATGAGTATACCTACTTTTATTGCGTATATCAATAATGAAACCGCGGAATTCAACAGTTTCGTTTCAACAGAAATATTCATGATACTGCTTTCCCTTTCCATTCTTCTAATATTCAGAAAATATCGCACAAAGAACATGTCTGCCAGGGACGGATTTCTTTTTGTAACACTCAGCTGGATAACCGCTTCATTTTTTGGTGCCCTGCCCTTTTACCTTTCAGGGGCCATTCCCGCATTTACTGACGCATTTTTTGAAACCATTTCAGGTTTCTCAACTACCGGGGCATCCATACTTACCAGTATCGAGACCCTCCCCCGTTCCATGCTTTTCTGGAGATCACTTACTCACTGGCTTGGCGGCATGGGTATTGTTGTAATGACCGTTGCCATACTGCCCCTGCTGGGTATCGGGGGACTTCAGCTTATCAAGGCTGAAGCACCCGGCCCCACTGTGGATAAATTAACACCAAGGATCACTGAGACCGCAAAGCTGCTGTGGATTATTTACGTGGGATTCACCATTGCCGAGACACTGCTTCTCATGATAGGCGGCCTTGACCTTTTTGACGCGTTAACCCATACCTTCGGTACTCTTGCTACCGGAGGGTTTTCACCAAAGAATTCAAGCGTGGGCAGTTATGATTCTGCATATATTGACGGAGTTATCACCTTTTTCATGATACTTGCCGGCATTAATTTCGCGCTTCATTATCGCATCCTTTCCGGTAACGTCAAATCAGTATTCGCGGATACCGAGATCAAGGCTTATCTATCAATATTTATTATTGCCACATTCATTATAACCCTTTCACTGCATGGTTCCGCCTACACATCAATTGGAACCTGTATCAGGTATGCCAGCTTTCAGGCCGCCTCCATCTTGACGACAACAGGTTACGCTACCGCCGACTTCGAACAATGGCCGTATATGGCACAGGCCGTACTATTTATTCTCATGTTTGTGGGAGGGTGCTCCGGTTCAACCGGAGGTGGCATAAAGGTTATATGAATTGTTACCCTGTTTAAGCAGGGGTTCAACGAAATGAAATATCTTGTGCATCCACGTGGAATATTCGCCCTTCGGATCAGCGGGAAACCAGTACGAAAACAGATAGTATATGCCATATCGGGATTCTTCTTTCTCTACATCGCCATGCTGCTACTGGTAACATTTGTTGTTGCCACTTCGGGCCAGGATATTGTCACTTCAATTTCCGTAGCCCTGGCAACAGTGGGAAATATCGGGCCGGGTTTTGGAAATATCGGCCCTGCCGAAAACTACGCGTTTTTATCAGCACCGGTAAAGTGGTTTCTTTCATTTGCCATGCTTGTTGGGCGACTTGAATTATATACGGTTCTTGTTCTCTTTACCCCTACATTCTGGAAAAAATGATGTCCTCCTCAACTAAAGAGATCATCGATCTGCAATTCTTTCATTTTTTCAGGAGTAGGCCCACCTGTAATCCTGTCCCATCCAGTTATGGCAAATAATTCGCCAGTCAGTTTCTCATTATCAACGGTTATTCCCTTAATCGGGCCTTTTGGCAATGGTGGATTACCCAGTGGTCTACCGCTTAGCTTTTGATCTTCTACCAGTATCCCTTCCCGTACGTTAAATGCCTTTCGTATATTCAAAATTCTTTCACCGATTTTCAGGTAGTCATCCGCGTCAAGGTTCCACCCTGTGGCGGCATTCAGGTATTCCACCATGGGATAATTGCTTGTTAACGCACCGAATATACATACACCACTTCCATTAATGATCTGCGTATAGAAGCTTGTGGCCGCGTATAACCGTATCTTCTTCGCGTCTTTTCCCTTTCCAGATTTATACATCTTTTTCGCGGCTGGAAATTTCTTTTTCGTGCCGAAAACACCACTGTACAGGTACGAAGATATGGTATGTCTGCCCGGAGTAGGCTCATGCTGGTAGGCGATGGCAAATCCCTGGTCAAGTCGAGAATCATGCATGGGTAGTTCCTGTCCTCCCGCGTGAATGGCATACTGCTCTGACCCTTTGCCTATCTTAGCAGCTGCCACCTTTACACCATCAGCCAGCAGGTCTCCTATACCTTTTCTTTCGATAATCATCTCTGTAAGTTTAAGTATACTGCTGGTATCGCCCCACTTGAGGGCCAGTCCGTCAGTATCACTTTCGGTCAGTATACCGTTTTCAAAGCATTCTATCGCGTAGGCTACCGCCCCCCCTGTGGAGATGGTATCGATACCTGCCCTGTTACAGAGCTCGTTTATTTCAATTATTGTATCCAGGTCATCATGCAGCAAGAGCCCCCCAAAAGCACCAAGCGTTTCATACTCCGGCTTGTGCCCCTCGGTTCCCTGGTATTTCCCTTTCTTGATATCAATGATTCCCCCGCAGCCAAGGGGACATGCCTGGCAGGCGTAGCGTTTTTTCTGGTAGGCCACAACCGCTTCATCGGAATTCTTTGCCGCGCTTTCAATTGTATAATCTGTAAATCCAACTCCACCCCAGTTCTTAATGGGCATGTCACCGGTCATGGCAGAATACACGGTAAGTCCTGATGTTCCGTATTTTTTATATACTTCCCGAACAAGGGATGGTTCTGCCGGTACCGCCACCCCCGTCCTTGCGATAACCTGGCTGAGAAAATTCATGATCTTTACGGTTAACCTGTCCTGTGCCTTTGATTTCTTATATTCCTTGAGATAATTTTTGTTAATGGTCTTCATTGCATCCGCATCATGAACAGCTGTTTTTATATTTCCCGTAGCTACGACCGCTTTCAGGTTTTTACTGCCCATTACCGCCCCAAGCCCTGATCGTGCGGCGATTCTACCTGCGTCGTTGACGATGCCGGATATCAGGGAAAGCTTTTCACCGGACATTCCAATACATGCCACCTGTATCTTTTTGTCCCCCAGCTCTTCTTTGATCAGTTCTTCTGTTTCAACCGCATCCTTTCCCCACAGTGACCGGGCGTCTTTAAAACTTATCTCATTCTCGCCTATTATTACGTATACCGGATTATCTGACTTGCCTGTAAAGAACACCGCGTCATAACCGGCCCGTTTGAGTTTCTGCGAGAAAAACCCGCCACAATTCGCATCGCCCCACCCACCCGTGAGGGGTGATTTTCCGACAACCATAAACCTGCCCGAAAAGAAAGCACCGGTATCGGTGAGAAGACCAGAACAAAATCCAAGGTAGCTATCCGGTGAAAGAGGATCAACCCCCGCTTTCTGCCGCATGGTTATGACGGCAGCCCCCAATCCGTATCCTGAAAGATATTTGCGGTAAAAAGCGTCACCCGGTTCTATTGCTTCAGTTTTCCTGTTTGTCAGATCGACTATACAGTATTTTCCGATATACCCTGCAGACATGATCTCCTCCCGGTATCTTTTCGTGGTATTATTGAATGAAAATATTTCATTTATTGACATATTGTTGTATGTCATTATTGCAAAGTCAAGCAGATTTATACGCCGGGAATTCTTCTTTTTCTATTCTGGTTTGTTGGAGGGTTCGGCAGGTAATGATGCGGATGATTCTTTTGAATGTATATGACAGTAATGTCCCCTGGATACTTTAACTATACCTTCAGTACAGGTTTGATATATTTCATCTTCTCCCTGTATTTCACAACCGCATACGCAGCAGTATTTTTTTATTGTAATTGCCATATCATGGATTTACTTTTTTACCGGTAGTCTTCGCATCTTTTG
>JAGYNX010000157.1 GCA_018399855.1 Spirochaetota bacterium | reverse complement strand
GACAGTCCCCTATGGTGCATATTGCCATTTCTTCCCATAGGGTAGCAGGTTTCTCCACCTCCGAGAGTCTCACCAACTGCATCTTTGCGTAACGAGGCTACTCTGTTCACTTTCGTTACGGCTTGCATTACTGAAGTCAAAGAGCTTCAACATATCTGTTACCAGAATATGTTGTCTTTACTTCTTCCGGCTGAATGGCAAATTAGCCGTGTCGGACTTGCACCGACTGCCACATGTACACTTCGTGGCACACCGGAGAACGCAGAGTTAGTGCCCTTCCTCAGCCTCCGCGCCTCTGCGTGAAACCAATTTAGTATTGATGAAGAGTCTTAAGTTTTATGGTTTGCACTATTCACTATTCACTATTCACTAATTATCAGTGTCCATCTGCGTTCATCGAGCGAAGCGGGCGGTTTCATTTATTTAGAGCCTTATGATAGTATAAGCTTCTTTTAACGACCAATACGTTCGCCAATTCTGCCCATGGCCTTTTTCAATTCCTCTACTCCAAGAAGGTAACAGGCGGCAAAGTACACCAGGCCCCCCAATCCCACCATAACAACCAGGTAGCCCAGACGTTTTGCAAATGGATCGGCAAGCCAGTTCACTGAATTATACAGTGGAAATATGGCCGCGCACATAATTCCTCCCGCCACAAGATATTTCCCGAATGGAATTATTATCTCCTGCAGCTTTAACCTGCCAACCTTCTTCTGCAGCCAGACAAAGAGAATAAGCATCTGCACGGTAACCGCTATAGTATTGGCAAGGGCCAGTCCCCCATGCAAAAGATGAGTCTGCATGAGCACATACCCCAGGGATACGTTCAGCACCAGGGCGATTGCTGATGTAATCACGGGTGCCCTGGTGTCCTTAAGAGAAAAAAAAGTGGGTGTGGTAATTCTCAGCATGGAGATTGATGCAATACCAAGGCTTGAGAAAAGCAGTGCCAGGTAGGTCATCTCTGTTTCCACAGCGGTAAACTCACCCCGCATGAAAAGTACAGATATTACCGCTTTTCCTATCATCATAAGGGCCATGCTGGAAGGAACAGCCAAAAACAACGCTGCTCTCATCGCCTGAGTATATAATCGCTTTAGTGACGTGTTATCATCGGTTGCGGTAAATCGTGAAAGTTCCGGCAAAATCACGTTACCGATGGACACGATGAACACCCCCAGAACAACCTCGTTTAACCGGTCAGAATAATAAAGATAGGATATACTTCCCCGCGGCAGCATGGAGGCGAGCACGGTATTCAGCAATATGTTGATCTGGTATACCGCCACACCAAAAAGCATGGGTACTATCAGCCTGAAAATTCTGCGAATACCGGGATGGGCAAGGTCAAATGATAATTTCAGTTTGAAACCCGCCTTTAGCATGTAGGGCACCTGCAGTATAAGCTGAAGAGTCCCACCCGCAAGAACCCCTGCGGCGAGACCGTAGAGTGGTTCATCGAAAAAAGTGCTGAACCACACCGCCCCCGTAATAAATCCAACATTCAAGAGAACCGGAGAAAAAGCCGGCGCGAAAAAATATTTATGTGAATTAAGGTATCCCATGCAGAATGCTACAATACCAACCATAAAGAGGTAGGGAAACATAACCCTGTTAAGACTTGTAGTCAGGGACAAAAGTGAAGTATCAGAAAAACCATAGGCAAACACCCGCACAATTTGGGGTGAAAAGATTACACCAAGCAATACAAAAGACGCAAGGATTACCGTCAGCACAGTCAACGTTTTTTGTGCCAGGCGCAGTGCTTCCTCCCTGCCCTCCTTCATCATGTATTCCGTGTATACCGGAATAAATGAAACGGTAAGGGCACCCTCCGCCACCAGGCGCCGCAGGAGGTTTGGTATTCTGAAGGCCACAAAAAAACCATCAAGGGCGGCAGATGCGCCAAAAAAATTAGCGATGATCATGTCCCTTACAAACCCCATTATCCTGCTTACGAGGGTGGACATGGCCACTATGCCTGTTGATTGTAATATTCCGCTTTTCATCGAAACCTTCATGAATTTTCAATACCCTCCACACCACTTCACGTCAATTCATATTTAGCCATAAGGGCAATAATAGTACCTTTTCTCTTGACACATTCACAATTTCACGTAATGAATGTAGAATGTAATATGGGCAAGACAAACGTAATGTGATATATTTCTGAAATTAACATATCTACAACTAAATTAAAATATTCTTAACTATAAACAGGTAATGAAACAAGTAATCTTAATAACCACGTTCCTATCATTCTTCATCCTGCTCCCGGGTATCTTAATGGCTGGCTATTTTGACAGCGGTTGCCGTTACTACATGTACCGTAATTATGAAAAAGCAAGGGAGATGTTTCTAAAAGACGCGGAAACCCGAAATCACGGCGATGCGTATTATTTCCTGGGTGAAATTGAAAAGAAAGAAGGAGACCTCGAGAAGTCCGCGGAATACTTCGCCAAGGCCCTTGATCTACCCATGACCAAAAAATACCGAAAGCTGGCATACTGGAATATCATAGTATTACTGGAAGAGAAACGTGACTACAGTGCCATGGTTGTGCGCTGTAAAGAGTTTTACGAAAAACTGTCAGAAACAAGCGCACGAAGCAAGGTGGAATCACTAATAAATAAGCTGTTATGGACAGATAACGATCACGCAAAGGAAAAATTCAACCAGGGCAAACAGCTGGCAAAAAAAAGCAGAGACAAAGCACTTGATGCTTACCGTGATGCCCTGTCATATGATTCGGGATTTCTGGCAGCACATTTCGAAATAGGAATGATTTATTACAACAGGGAGCAATACAGTGATGCACTTGGGTATTTCAGAACTATCGCAGAGAGGATTCCTTTTTACGGAGAAGTAAACCTGCTGACAGGAAATATCTATTATTCTAAGCGATATTACAGGGAAGCAGCACAGTATTTTGATCGCGCGATACTTTATTCTTTTTTAAGCAATAAAACAGAAAGCAACATCAGGATGAAACGAGCCACCTGTTATTATTTTACCAGGGAATACGAAAGAGCCATCGAAGACCTTGAATTCGTAAGAAAACACAGAAAAAAAAGCATTCAACCACTACTGCTTTTGTCTGCACTGCAAATAAAACAGGGACACTATGATGATGCCATTAAGAACCTGCAAAGAGCCCATAGACTTGACAATAATAACAACGAGGTACTCTTTCAACTTGGAAGCCTTTATTACCGAAATAAAAACGAAAAATACATATCATATTTTAACAGCTTATTCAAACGATACGGCCAAAAGAAGCCAGAAGATACACCCGCGAAATATTTGAAAGCGTTTCAACTTCTTGCACACGCCAGGTACGAAAGTGAGCAGTACAAGCGCGTAATTGCTGTTACCAGCTGGCTGCCCGAAAGTTCCATGGATTATGACATGAGATTGATTGCAGCACATTCTCACTACAACCTGAAAGAATATCAGGCAGCAATAAATAATTTTGAGAAAATATCACTGAATACTGATGACAGCCTTACCCTGTGCAGGGCATATGCACGGGCTGACTTTCCCAACAAAGCAGTAACATTGCTCAAATCACTCTACTATAATCCCTCAGTTCGGGACAAGGCCACAAAAGACCCCGTGTTAAAGAAACTTGTAGACGAAATAGAAAACGAAAAAAATGAATCTACTGAGATTCCAACAGTTACCGAAATGAAACCGGATCAACCTGTGAATATACGTGAAGTACCAGAAGTACCCCTTGAAACTGTTGATCCTGTGGAAAAAGATCCGGGCAATAGTTCAGAAGAGAAAAAAGAGATAGATAATGGAGACGAAGACATCACGGATGCCCAGAACAAGCAGCAATCACCAGAGTAGCGGTGAATTGAAAGCCCTCATCTTATCTTCAATTATACTATTATTTATTCTGGTATTTGCCCTGCAATACGGGTATATACCATTAGTAGTCATCCTGATGTGTACCGCGGGTGCCGTGAGTTATATCTCCTGGAGTCGTGTTTCAAATTCTGATTCACATTCCCCTGATTACATCCAGTCAGGTGAAGCCGGTGCGGCAAGTTTGCTAATTGTGATGCTTTTTATATATATCCCCTTCTGGCCCGTTGTCGCCGCCGTAATAACTGCCTTTCTGCTGTTCATCCTGGAATATATAATATTTATTCCCGCAACAGGTAACCGGAAAACACGCTTTCTTCCAGGTATTATTATCATGGTTGTACTGGCAGTATTTATATTCTACATCGTACGAGAGGGTATTTATCCAGGCAAGATACTCTTATGGGCACCATTTCTGGGTTTCAGCGATTTGTCTCTTTCTTCCAATGCAATTCTCGTTATTACAGGAATAAGTGTACTACTGTATATTTTAATACTGATCGTAAATCCTGAGATTAAACTACACGGGTATGGAATAAACTATATAGAACTGACCGGAATACATCCAACCCTTGCTGGCTTTATTCTGTCAGCTGTCAGAAGTTTACTGGCTGTTTTGTTACTGATCACCATGGGATGGACAGGGGCACTTTTTAAATACCTCCCTGTTGTACATCGATCACCTACTCCGGCTGGTGAGATCACTGCCATATCAATTATAGTGATTTTCCTGTTGGGGATATACGTCATGCTGGTATACCTCCCCGCCGGAATTGTACTTGCACTAATGCTATTGCTATCATACATATTAACATACGGGAAGATTTACCTGTTTCCACGCTGGAAGGTATACCGATAAATGATCGAATCAAGAAAGTTATCCATCGAAAAAGAAGGAAATGAAATTTTATCTGACATTTCCACTACAATACGTGAAGGAGAAATACTGGGCATTATTGGCAGGGCCGGAAGCGGTAAAAGCATGTTTTTACGCTGTCTGAGTGCCGATGAATGGAATTTTCAGGGTGAAGTATTAATTAACAGGAGACCAGTTCGCAGCTTCGGCAGAAAACAGCTGCACAAAACCATATCATGTTCACATCATTACAAGCCTGGTTATCTTGATGATACGGTATACGATTATCTTATCATGTCTCGAACCCCATACAAGAAACTGTTCAGTCCATTTGGAGAAGAGGACAGGCTTATAACCGAAGAATACATTGAACAGTTTGATCTTACGGAATATCGGAATACACCTTTGAGATATTGTGCAAGTGATGTGATGGCA
>JAGYNX010000156.1 GCA_018399855.1 Spirochaetota bacterium | reverse complement strand
AGGACGAATTCAAGATGCGCAAGTATGTGTCAATACTTGAAGACCGCCTGATCACCACAACCGGGGTTGCCAGGATAGAAAAAAGAGGATACCGCGACCACGAGATGATTGTGGAGGTCAACCCCACGCTTCTTGATACCTATCACGTGGCAATCAATGAAGTAATACTGGCCCTTTCCCGCAAGAATATTGATTTTCCCGGGGGTTCAGTAAAGAGCAGCAAAGAAGAGATACTGATAAGAACCATAGGCGAAGTTAATAGTCCCCGGGAGATCAGCAATGTATTGATTCGTGCAAATGATATGGGCAACTGGGTACGGGTTGGAGATGTTGCCCGTGTCAAGGATTCCTTTGAAGAAGTAAAAATTATAAATAAAACAGAGGGACAACAATCCATAGCATTAACAATACAGAAGAAGAGTAATGCTGATATTATCGACGTAGTGGATGAGATCAGCCAGGAAATTGAAACCTTCAAGAAAATCCTTCCTGATAATTATGAAATAATTCTTAACAATGATCTTTCATATTTTGTCAAAAGACGCCTGGATGTGCTCATCAATAATGGGCTGGTGGGACTGGCACTTGTTGTCCTCTCGCTCTTTATAACCCTTGGCTGGCGAATCGCACTGGTCACCTCCCTCGGTGTCCCCCTTGCCTTCTCGGGTACCTTCATCTGGATGGGCATCCAGGGAGTCACCATCAACCTTATGTCAATGTTCGGACTTATCATGGTGCTGGGTATGGTGGTGGATGACGCCATAATTGTTGCTGAAAACATATACAGGCATATTGAAGACGGCGAAGATGTAAAGGGTGCCGTGATAAACGGAACCGCCGAGGTCATCATTCCTGTAGCCGGAACCATCATGACAACGATAGCGGCATTTGCCCCATTGATGTTCATGTCAGGTATCATGGGAAAGTTTATCTGGACCCTGCCTGCTGTCGTTTCTGTGTCCCTCATCGCTTCATGGGTTGAATCAATGTTCATTCTTCCCTCACATGTATACGATGTGGAAAAGAACCGTTCCAGGCGACAGGGTGTAACCGATGGTGAATCACTGGTTGATAAAACCCATTTTTTTGAGAAAATATGGGCCGTGTACAGGGGGGCATTATCAGGGGCATTACATCACCGGTATTTATTCAGCATACTCATTTTCATTCTTTTTACAGGTTCTATCGCTTTCGGTGTAATGAAGGTTAAATTTATACTATTTCCCCAGGGGAATATCGAAACACTTACTATCAAGGCCGAGGCTCCAACGGGTACCACCGTGCAGAAAATGAGTGAAAAGATGTCCATGATAGAGAAGCAGGTGGCCCAACTCCCCGAACACGAACTGGACAGCTATACCACGCGGGCCGGCATTATTCAGGAATCACCAACCGATCCATTCACCAAACGGGGATCAAATTACGGCATCATAATGGTATACCTCACCCCCATGCAGAGCAGGGAACGTGATGCTGAAGAGATCACCGTAGAACTGCGAAAAAAATGTGCCCCTGTTGAAAACAACTTCGAAAAACTTGAATTCGGTAAAATCAGGACAGGCCCTCCACAGGGAGAGCCCGTCAGCGTTACCATCAAGGGCGATGATTTCAACGTCCTTCGAAAAATCGCCGCTGAATACAAGGACTACCTTAAAACAATTGACGGCGTATTTGACATAAAAGACAGCTACGAGGAAGGGAAAACTGAACTTCTCATTCACCCCATACCACAAAAAGCTGCCCTTACCGGCATTACGGTGTATGATATCGCCAACACGGTACGGTCATGCTACGAGGGTACCGTGGCCACCAGTATAAAAAAGACCGACGAAGAAATAGATATCCGTGTTATCTTTCCCGCACATCTTCGTACTACCACCGCAAGCATAAACAGGATAAAAATCGCCAACAAGATGGGCAACCTGGTGCCACTTGCGTCAATCTCTTACATAACATATGGAAAAGGTATATCAGTTATAAACAGGAAGGACTGGAAACGTTCCATTTCCGTTACCGCGGATATCGAGGAAGAGGCCGAAGATGTCTCTTCTGTTACGGTTAACCGCAAGCTCATTGATAAATTTACTGACATCGAAGACCGTTACCAGGAATATAACGTCGACTACGAGGGTGAATTCAAAGACACTCAGGAATCAGTGGCAAACCTCGTTCGATCCTTTCTAATCGCCGCTCTTGTTATTTATATCATACTGGTAGCTCTTTTCCGTTCACTAATCCATCCCATTGTAATAATGGGAGTCATTCCCCTCACCATGGTTGGGGTGATCTGGGCGTTTTATTTTCACGGACTCCCGCTGTCCTTTCTCGGGTTGATGGGCGTGGTAGGTTTAACCGGGGTTATTGTGAATGACTCCATTGTGCTGGTTTCATTCATCAACAACAACCGTAAAAAACACATGAACCTCATGGATGCCTGCGTTGATGCAGGTGTCAAACGTCTCCGCCCGGTATTTCTCACAACCATCACCACAGTATTTGGATTACTCCCCACAGCCTATGGATGGGGGGGATATGATCCTTTCCTGGTACCCATGGCAGTTTCCATGTCATGGGGCCTGCTTTTTGGATCTTCTATTACCCTGTTTGGCACCCCTATCCTGTACATGGTATTTTCAGATATCCGCCACCTGTTCGTCAAAAGGGATGATTACGCGGAAAAGGCAAAGAATGTACTGGTAAACAATGATTCAGAAGATACATTACCTGAATCAAGTGATTCTGATAGCACCAACATTCCCAGGCCTGCCCGGCTGAAAAAAAACAGAAAAAAGGAGTAGAGATGATTTACTCATCTCCACCCAGAAGTCCCGCCCTGATCAGAAAGTAAAGCAGGGTCATAACTGCAGAAGCCGCAGCCGCTACGTAGGTCATCGCTGCAGCTGAAAGTACATTATTTACCCCTTTCAGTTCTGTTGCGCTGACTATTCCATATGTGGACAGCACGGCTTTTGCCCTGGTGGACGCATTGAATTCAACCGGCAGTGTTATCAACTGAAATGCTACCACCACGCTGAAAAGGATTATGCCAACCTTCACAAGACCCAGAGCCCCAATAATAAAACCCGCGAATATGATGATCCATGAAAGGTTAGAACCGATTGAAGCCATGGGAGCCATCATATTTCGAAGCACCAGCGGCTTGTATTCTTTGGAGTGCTGCAGGGCATGGCCTGTCTCGTGAGCAGCCACGCCGATAGAGGCAATAGAACTGCTCCTGTACACATCAGGTGAAAGACGAACTACCTTTTTTACCGGATCATAGTGATCAGAAAGGAATCCCTTTGTCTCGACAACCGGAATATTACCGAGACCATTCTGCTGCAGAATCATTTCCGCTACCCTGGCACCGGTGTATCCGGATTTTGTTGCAATTTTCGAATATTTTTTAAATGTACTCTTCACCCTCATCGATGCCCACAATGAAAGAAGAAGCACCGGCAACATCATTATCCAGTAGAGTGGATCAATACCCAGAAACATCATTTGTACCTCCTGTGGTCGTTACATGTATGTGTCTGCACAGAGTTGCCTGTCCGCACAGTCATTTTAGTTCATATATTCGATACTTCTTATACTACAGATATCATACGTATACAATTAATCTATAAAGTTACCGTGAAAACACTCATTTTTTCGTAACACCTCAACGGTCTTCGTGCACTAACTACTTCAGTGGCAACCACACACATTACTTTTGATTTGACAATACCCGGTGTTGAAAGTATTGTTACATTAACCTTTTGAACTGGATTAACTGATGAAAAGAATATACTGGATTTTTATAGTTGTAACCCTGGCAGCATGTAATACGTCTCAGGCAAAACAAGAGCCACTACAGCCATTACGTGAAGTTCCCGTCGAACAGGTGCAAACACCTGAAACTGAATGGACCATGTACAGTAGAGCCCTGATGCACATTAACAGGGGACAGAAACTTCTGCAAAACAAGAAATCTGCCGAACTTGAATTCAAAAAAGCACTTTCACTTCTTCTTCAAATGGAAAAATCAGATGAAGCACCTGAAAGAATTAACTACCATATCGCCCAGTGTTATTATTACCTTTATGTTTTTAACGACGCTGTAAAGTACGCCAAACGTGCCATATCACACTCTCCCGGATACGAAGATCCTTACATGCTGATATATCGCGTATACGTCAATCTTCGCAATTACGACGAAGCTGCTGATATCCTTGAAAAACTTATAAATGAAAGGCCAGACCTGGTGCAGATGCGATTAAATCTCGCAACGTTGTACTATTCTCAGATCAAAGACCCTGAAAAGGCAAAAGAACACTATCTCAGCATACTTGAATATGATAAACATGAATCAGTGCATTCTTATTATGTGGAACAGGCCCATTATTATCTTGGTCACATTTACTATAAGGATAACGATCTCCAATCCTCGGAATATCATTTCGCCGAAGCTTTAAAAACTAATCCTGGAAACAATTCTACACTCTACATCCTTGCCGCATTAAACATGGAAACCTATGACCTTGATGATGCCAGGCGATATCTCAAGTTGTACCACAAGAAATACCCGGACAATATCAAGGTCAACTCTTACCTGGGAAGGGTATTGTACATGCTGGATAACCCATCAGATCTGGTATATTTAAGAACAGCCAGCAAAAGTAAAACCATGGAAGGATACATCGCAAAAGCCTTATACCTTGAACGTTTGAAACAAGACAAGGAATCGCTACCTATTTTAAAACATGTGATGAAGCGTGATCCCTCTTTGATTACACCCCATATAGCCACCGGCAGAATCGCCCTTAGAAATGGTCACAAAAAAACTGCACTTACCAATTTTTTCACTGCCGGGGTTTTATTTAACAGGGTTGGGCTTAATCAACTTGCACAGCGATATTTACGGAAGGCACTTGTCATCGATGACACCATACCTGAAATATTTTTCTACCTCGGAAAATCTTACGAGGAAAACCAGCAATATTCTATGGCAATAATAAATTACAAGAAAACATACGAGATGAAACCCAGCAATGATCTTTTACTCCACATAGGTTACCTCTACAGCCTGGATAAAAATTATGTCGCTGCCATCGAACATATAGACATGGCCATATCAAAAGATCCTGACAATCCGCAGCATTATTTCTTCAAGGGACTTATATATTCTGATAAGAAAGAATATGAAATGGCAGAAAAGATGTTACTGCAAGCCATTGATCTGAA
>JAGYNX010000155.1 GCA_018399855.1 Spirochaetota bacterium | reverse complement strand
AACAAAATGAATTTATGCTATCTGTTCTTTATCTAATAACGTGATGGGTACGGTGAGTAACGCGGTTGTATTGTTGGACGAAATAATGGCTACCGATGTGTCAGGGTTGAGACCCAGGTTTGAGAGGAAACTGTCGATCTTGGCGTATCCCAGGCCGAATCCGGAATCACTGGTATCAATGTTGTGTATGAAGAATTCGTATTCTTTTCCTTCGTCCCGGTATTGCCTGTATTCATCCCTCTTTTGATGTATACGGTTGAGGTCGTGGGTTAATATGGGGGCCGTGTTTGTTACCTCGATGTAGATGAAGTCAGGCTCGTACTGCATTTTAAGGATTATACGGATATTTTCATCTATCATTTGCTGCCTTATAGCCTGAAATTCTTCAATACCTTCAATTGAGTTTAAATCCTGGCTGGAAAGTTTGTGTCCATCACGATATGCTTTATTCTTTGTGGATAGAAACTTGTTTTCCTGGTTAAGTATTTCCCGTACTTTTGCGGATATGTCTTCCTTTTTTCGAATGATATCAGCAAGGGTGTCGAACTGGGTTTTATCTTTAAGCAGGTTATCAAGGTAATCCTCAATCTCCTGGTGGCTTTTTTCAGGGTATTGCTGGGTGAACTGCCGGTATAACGCGTCTTTTATGAGAAGGAACTTATAATTTGCCTTAACGGCATTCTTGATCAGTTCATCGGCACATGCGAAGATGTCATCCACATATTGGCTAAGTCCTGCTTCCATGAATATAGAAGCTCCCAGGTTGAAAATTTTATCCCGTGCGCGAGTACTGTAGCTCTGAATTATACCGGTTATCTTTTTCTTTTCAGTCATAGTGTAATAGTTCACTTAGCAGGAAATTTGTCACATTATACAATGTTGCATGGTAATAATGTAGCACATATATGATGTGTGACAAAAAAGAAATCCGATAGAGTGTAAAATGCTAGTTGTTCAGGAAATCCATGAATTGCTGCAGCTTTTCAGGGAGGTTCCCTTCTTCATCGGAATATTTCTTAAAACGTCTCTGGTAGCCTGTCACTTCCCTTGTATATACATTTTTAAACCTGTTAGCTATTTCATTATAGGCCGGCATGTTTTCAAGGCGCTCCCGTATATCTTTTTTAAAGGGAACCTGCTTGTAGAACATATCACGAACTACAGCGTTCAGCTTCATTATACCGTCTTTCTCATAAAGCAGCCACATCTTGTAATCGTCGGCGAACCTGTCCCTGTTTGTTCGTATACTTTTAAATCGTTCGGTTACCTTGTTCTTGGCTTCAAGGGACAGTTTAGGGTTCTTCTTGTAAGTGTTGATATAATCAAAATATAATCCTGTAAGACCACCATCGATTGGATCAGCCCATAGTCCACCCATGATGGTTCGGTTAAGTTCCCATCTGAAGGTAGCGAATGTATGTGCCAGGCTTTTCTTCAAGTCTCCCATGAAAAATATGGGAACGGTGATGCGTCCCCTTGTTCGGCGGTTGGTTCCCACAAGCTCCTGCCATAACATGGTTTTTGTGCCGAATGAAGGTACCAGTATGAAATCAGGCACAACCTCTTCTTTTATGAGTTCCTTGTTGTCTCCTATCATGGCAGATACTTCACGGTAAAAAACTGAAAAATCGATGTCACGGAGGTCATTAATTATGGTTTCAAGGTTTTTCTTTGAAACATAAAAGTTTGTGGGGTTTCCTTTCATGGCATAAGAGGTAAGAATTGGAAATGCCGATGCCGTGGAACCATAACAGATTGCAACGGTTTGTGAGACCCGGTGTCCGATCTCAAAAAAGACTTTTCGCAGGTTTGCGTCAAGTGCGGCATCCTTTTCCAGTTCTTTCTTTTTCTTATGTCGCTCCTCTTCACGAAGATGTTGTTCGTAGGTAAGACCCATCTCGGTTATGCTGGGAACTTCTTCTTCATTATATATCCTGGTGAGAAATTCCCGTTCGTAATGAATGGGTAGTTCTGTTTTTTCCTGGAGTTTCAGGGATAACTGGTGCAGTTCCTGAAGTTGTTCTTCATCAATAAGATTTTCGTCAAGGAATCCAAAATTAAGCATGAGCTTAACAGGTTGTGGTAACTGTGGTTCAGATTTTGCCCGCACAAATACCTTACCGAAGAGATCCCAGTAAAAACGTGATATATGGCGGCGTATCTTGCGACCATCGCTTTCGGTGGACATGGGATCTTTCATGTTTCTGAATTCATTTAAGAGCTTAAGAAAGTTTTTCTGAAATTCCTTGTCAACCAGGCTGAATTCAAATATCTGGTGAATAGAGTTGTTATACAACGCGTTGATATTCGAGGGGGACACAGAGCCGGCTGCTGTTTTCGTTTCTTTCGATGAGCCTGCCGCCGGAGCAGTTTCCTGCTTGTTTTGAAAAAAACCATGCAGTTTCTTAAAACCGGGATAGATCTGTGATAATTTTCCACCTGATATCTCTTCGTAGAACGAATGAACCTTAATGGCAAGTGCCACAAAATTTTTCAGAAATTCATCGCTTAACCTGCCGCTGGCCATCCAGAGATCGTATTTCCCTTCGTCAACAAGAAAGGTTGCCCAGCTTGATTCCGCGCCGAAAAGATAATTGAGTTCTTCGTCGATGGAGTTATGAATGTTTTCAATACGCTCAAGTACTTTCAAAAGGTTGTCAGTTACGCATGTAAAAATGTAAGTGGGAATTGCAGGATCGGCATGTATCATGGCCCCCAGCAGTTTGTTATCCAGGCCGACAAATTTTCTGAGAAAATTACACTGCTTTATATCTATGAGACTCTCCATGGGAAGGCCGGGGAAAGTATATTTTTTCTGTAATATATTGCTGTTGTCTTTTACCAGGAACTTTGAGTCAAACCGGGTGGGGAAATCACCACCATTTTCCTTGTATGTTTCATAGAGTTCTTCAACCCTGGGGGCAACCTTCTCGGGTATCTCATCACCAGATAGTTCACGGGAAATAAGGGCAATATTGTCGTTGATGCGTGACAGGTTTTGAAACAACAGAGTATACTTTCGCGCATCTGCCATGGATAATTCAAGTCGCTTGAACACATGGGAAAGGATTATAATGGCAAATGAAGGATCAGACTGGGATATCTGGCGAAATCCCCCTTCTTTAAGGGGGTACTTTCGCACCAGGCAGTCTTCAAGTGCCCTTATTGATTTGTTATACGGTTCGGTGAAGAGTATACTGAGCCCTGAAATCAGTGATTTCCCCTTAATAACCCCAACGCGTTTGCTTTTTTGAAGGATTAATCCCTTATCAAGGCCGTCGAATTCTTCGGGAGCTGACAATATCTCCAGGGAGCCGCTCATGAGATAGTAAATATATTTCGGTTCTTCTCCCTGAATAATAAGAAGATCGCCCTTTTTCAAGGTTTCCTGATTTGCACCATTGGTCATAACCGGATCCGTATACGTAATTTATTAGTTAATCTATATTATATCGTTTATGGCTAAGCGAGAGTTATTGTAGCGTAATAAATATGCATATTGCAAATATATTTTCTTATTGATCACTGTTTTTTATGCTGTTCAGGTATTCTTCCCATTCAACAGGGAGAAGATATTTTTTTTGTGCGTTACATTCCCTGCATGCAGGAACCAGGTTGATTCGTTCTGAGGTTCCACCCCGGGCCAGTGGTATTACATGATCCATTGTAAGGTCAGTTATATTGAACTGCCTGCCGCAATAATGGCACTTGCCGGGTGAAATTTTCTTTCTCCACCATGCTGTATGACGAAGATCCCTGGCCTTCTTCTTTTCCCGGGCAATGAAGATGGTATCATCGTGGAAATATCCCGGTTCGTGTATATTCTGTTTATTTTTTACTCTTTTTCTGGACATAACTATAATGTAAAAGTGACCGAACTGTTTGTCAATTATTCTACAGTCTTATCAACTGGAAAATACTTCGCCTTCGCCTGGATGATAGCCGTTGAGAAATGAACGGCTGTCCATGGATTTTTTTGTTTCAGGCTGAAGCTGGAATATCTCAAGTGATCCACTGCCGGTTTGCGCAATAAGCCGCTTTCCGGGGAATATATGAATAGATCCGGGAGTGGATTTTTCTGGTAATGTATCTTCAACCGGCATTGTGCGCCATATTTTTATCTTTTTATCACGAAAGGTTGTCCACGCTACAGGTCTCGGGTTTAATCCCCTCACCAGGTTATGTATTTCCATTGATGTATTGTTCCAATCTATCCTTGCGGTTTCGGTATCAATCTTACCGCAATAGGTTGCCTGTAAATGGTCTTGTGGTTCAGGTGTAATAGTGTTATCCTGAAGGCCGGCAATTGTTTTTAGCAGCATAGCTGCACCCTTCGGCAATACAATGTCATAGAGTTCACCCGCTGTCGTATCGATGGGTATGTCTATACTGTCCTGCAGAAGAATTTCCCCGGCATCAAGTTCTTCGTTGATTCTCTGCACCGTGATCCCTGTTTTCTTTTCACCATTGATAAGTGCCCACTGTATGGGGGCTGCCCCCCTGTAAAGAGGAAGCAAAGATGGATGCAGGTTTATCGTGCCATACCGGGGCATGTCAAATAGCATCCCGGGAATGATTTTCCCATATGCCACTACTATAAAAAGATCACATTCAAATTCCTTCATTTGCTCATGTAGTGATTGATCTTTCAATGATTGAGGCTGAAGGACGGGTATATTACGTGTAAGAGAAAGTTCTTTTACCGGTGATGGGGTCAGTTTTCTGCCCCTTCCAGCGGGTTTATCAGGTGATGTGACCACACATGATACGGTATATTCTTTCAGTATCTCCTCAAGGCAATACGCTGCGATCTGTGGTGTGCCAAAGAAGCCTGATCTCATGAGGTTTTTCTGTTCATCTTTTTGATCTTCTTCAACGTTGAAGTGAGTTCCTTGCGCTTGTAGCCTTCCAGGTGATCAATGAAAAGGATACCGTTTAGATGGTCCAGTTCATGCTGTACTACCCGTGCAAGCAATCCGTCTGTCTGAAATTCGATTTCTTCGCCACCAGGTGCAAGGGCTTTAACTTCTACTGCAGATGGACGTATCACGTTCTCTGATATGCCAGGCAACGAAAGACAGCCCTCCTCGTAAGGATCGGTATCATCGGAAAATGATGTAATAACCGGGTTGATAAGGGCAAGCGTGGGCCCCTCGTACATCCTTATGTCTATGGTAACTACCTGTAAGGGAAGGTCTACCTGTGGTGCGGCCAGACCAATTCCGCTTTCCTTGTTCATGATATTGAACAT
>JAGYNX010000154.1 GCA_018399855.1 Spirochaetota bacterium | reverse complement strand
GTGAGGTGATACGGGGATGATCAGTTCACTTCTCACGGCTCACTATTCACTAATCATCCACGTTTATGCTTCGGCGCTGCTCAGCACAAGTCGAGCGAAGCGGGCGGTTTCATATAGTGATAGTCTTATGATAGTTTTCCCGGAATTCCGGAATGAGCCAATATTATTCATTTTCATGATTTCTAAAATTTCATACTTCACTTTTCAATTAATTCTTATCACTAACCATCTGTGTTCATCTGTGTGTATCGAGCGAAGCGGGCGGTTAAAAAATTAGAGAAATTAGATTTCATGGATTGCTATTATAAGAACAGTAATTTCATTTTCAGGAAACCGAAAAGAATGGAAAATATAATTGATGTATTTCCGGGTTGTTATAGTGTGACTTGATTCAGTCATTGCGAATATATATCTTACTAATACTGGAGCGTTGTCAAATGGGTGCAATTACAGAAATAAAAGTAAGAGGCTATCACCTGGATGTATTCGGGCATGTGAATAATGCAAGGTACCTGGAGTTCCTGGAAGAAGCGAGGTGGACATACCTGGAGCAGATGGGGATTAGCTTTGATTCTTTCGCCCGGAAAGGTATATCACTGGCCGTGGTTAATATAAATATAAACTATCGTGCCCCGTCCGTGCTTGGCGATGTGCTTATAATAGAGACAACACTGAACAAAATTGGCAACAGGAGTATTGTTCTTAACCAGGTTGTACATAAAAAGCATGATAATAAGCGTGTCATTGATGCCGAGGTAACTTTTGTAATTATTGACCTGGCCACGGGGCGAGCCATACAAATAGATGATGAATTGAAACAACAGTGGCATGAACTTTCCTCCCAGTATTTCGGTTAATAAAACAACAAACAGAAATTTGTTTTTGCTTGACTTCAAATATTCAGAAGTGTAGTATTATCGGGTTATATGTACCAATAATACTGGAGGAATGTAACATTGAAAAAGATATTATTGACGGTTGCTATTTCACTATTCTTCGTATCGTCATCATGGGCTGATATATACATTGACGCCAGTGGTATGTACAACCAGACCGGTGATGCCGAGAATCAGATTGGCCTTAGCGGTGCACTGGGTATTACAGTCACTTCGGATCTTACCGCGTTTTTCAGATTTTATACCAGCGGGATGACAAAGGACGCGGATACCGTGGACGAGGTAACCCACGACCAGCAGGCATTTCTTGGTGGTATTGAATACGCGTATCGTTTCTCCAGCTATCCTGTTTTCTGGAAATCATCTATCGCACTGGGTTCAGTATCTACCACTACAGAATGGGATGATACAACCGATCCAGATCATATAGACAAGAAAGAATCGGGGATGGCAGCCGGCATATACACGGGTATTGAGTATATACTTTCCCAGAGGGTAAGTCCATTCGTTGAGATCGGATACCTTCGAACATTTTATGAGAAAGACTATGAAAAAGATACCATAGCCGGAATACAGGTGTATGCTGGTGTGCGGGTAACAGTATGGGGAAAGAATAAAGGATTATTTGACGATTACGAATAGAATGCGGGAAGGGTAATCATTTTTCGAAGGGTTGTTTCCGTTCTTTGTGCATCTGTTCAATTAGTTTATCGGTGATATCTTTAACCGGGTTTGCGCTCAGCATCCCGGTTTTTATGTTTGATTGCATCCAGATAAGGCGTTTATCCCGCATATCTATTGCACGTACCCAGCATTCATCCCTGTCTTCATTAAACCCGATAATACAGAGAATATCAAGTCGCTGGCCATAGGCGTTATAAAGCTTATCCATTATTCCTGATTTTACGTCGAGGTAGTGTACATCATAGGTGTAATATACGTCCTTAAGTTTATTTCGTATCTTGTTATACCGTATTCCAGCCCATGGCCCATAATACAATTCTGTTTTTCGCCAGTCAGTAATAGTATCATAAGAATTGTCCACGGTACGGATAAATTTAAAATTTTCGATGAACTTGACGTGACGGTCTTCGGTGAGACGAATGATCTCGTTACCCTGAACAGAGATTACCGGGTGGCCATTTTCCATGAAGGCCGCGTACATGTGATGTAATTCGTGATCTTCAAGGTTGGTTATGATGCCGATGTGTTCGCCCGGCTTAATGGGGCGAGCCATAAACAGGTTATCAGCATCCATGAAATCTACAACGATGAGGGTTATCCGGTCAACAAGCTTGAATATCTCGGTTTCCATCTTGCCAATGTTGGTAAAAGTGAATATCTCGTTAGAGCCCCTGGCGTAGAGATGCAATTCAATTTTAATGCGGTTGTCGGCAAGGGGTGTGAAGTTGCCATATATAAAGAGGTCGGCATTCAACTTGTCAATAACATCGGGAAGTTCAACATGCCTGTAATTCTTTTGAAGTGAGATGTCATGCTTTTCCTTGAGAATTTCGTTTGCCCTGTGGGGTTTGAGCACATTACTGTAAAAAATTGCTTCAATTGATGACGCGAATGAGTTGGGAAAGATGGTTTCAAGATAATCATAATTCTGATTGTCGGTTGTATTGGTTAGATACCCGAATGCCACAACAGGTTTCGCGTGCAGCTGCGGTGTGAAGAGTGCTATTGCCATTATTGCCGCAAGGGCAGCGTGTAACGCGTACCCCTGGATTACCTGGTGCAGGTACTGTAGTATCTTCATTTATTTCCGGACATGCTGGTAATAAAATGATCAATTACATCTTCAAGTGAATCATCATAACCGGCTGGATAGTTCTCCACCCAGATCACCTCGTATGATGAAAGGTCTATTGCACGTGCCCATGATACCTTCTGCCAGTCTTTCAGATCCAGCAGTACCAGGTACTGGACGTTATATTTAGTACGCATCTCGGCTATTGATTCTGCCTTGTTCAGCTCATAATTGTACACGTGAAGTTTATAGAGATTATCATATGATTTTTCAAATGAAAGCAGGTCGCCCTGGCCTTCACCTTCAGGTGCCATGTCCGATTTGTATGCAAGTTTCTTGAAATCAGAAATATCATATATATCTTTCAGTGTATAAAGGTCGGACGCGTTTATGGCCTTCACCCGGTAGTTTCTTTCCATGAAACGTGACAGGATAACATTCTTGATATTGTTGGGATGATCTACAATCACGGCGATTTGTGAGTTTGGTGATACACTTCTTTTCAACGCGCGCACAGGCTTTTTAGAGGCGCAGCCCGCGATAAAACCGAATAAAAGGATAACTGCAACACCTGTGATAAGTATTGAATATACTTTTTTCATGACAGCGAACCTCGCTAATGAGTGTTGATACTCGTTATTTCATTGAAAATAATTCAGTGCCGAAAAGCATACCAATTATAAGTGAGTGAATGGGGAGTGTCAAACATAAAACAGGTAAACCAGGTAGAGAATATAACAAACGCGGCATTCAGTTTTGCTGATTCCGCGTTTGTTATTGTGTGAATGGGGGTGGTATCTATTGTTGTGGCTGTTTGCCCAGAGGTGGTGTGGGTACATCCTTTGGCACCTCTTCGTTACCATCTTTAATCTTTTTTCTCAACAGCTCCGTGTTCTTCTCAATCTTGCTTTCTTCACGAAGGTTCTCAACCATCTCTCTCAGTTTCATCTGCATCTTTTGCTGGTAGATGTTCTGCTTTATGTACATCTCTGCCTGCTCGATAGGAACACCCTGAAACCTTGATCGCTGCTGTGCGTATACCTGCTCGATCTCGTCCTGGCTGATCTCAATGTCATCTTTGAATTTGTCTTTTACATACCAGCCCATAACCACGCTCTGCCTGGTCATGTCGATGAGGGCTTTCACTTCATCATCTTTCAACGCCCCGGCGTCAACTGCTTCCTGGTAGACCAGCTGCTGCCTGATCATCTGCTCCAGAAATTCCTGCTTGTTGAGAAGGGGGTTCTGTGCCGTGGCAGAAGGATTTGCTGCCAGCTTGTCGATTTCTTCTTTTGGAAGGTTCATCATGCTCTTGTGCTGCGCGTAATAATAATTATCAAGTTCTTCGTCGGTTATGGTCTCTCCGTTGATTTTCGCAACCCATTCTCCTGAAAAACCGTTACCGCATGCCGTTATCAGCAAAAGCATGGATGATAGTAAAAGTATGCCCGCGATAATAAAAATATTTTTCTTCATAATTAATCCTCTCGAAACTTAATTTTAATGGAATAGTGTATTGTATTCCGGCCGGGGATCGTGCAGTGTGTCAGATCATATATATACCGGTCTTTACGCAATGTAATATTTGGTACCCTGCTGCGTTATATGTTACGAATATTTTCAATTTGTGAAACTACAGCGTCATTGCAATTGACGCAACAATTTTTTTAGCTCATGCAGCTTTTTTTCTTCATTAACATTGCCGGGATTAAACAGAACCAGCTCCTTGTCAAACTTGTCTACGTACAGCCGCTTGTCCTTTTGTATGATGGAAACCAGCTTGTTCACGTCTACCTGGGACTGCCCGGATATGCGGATCTTGATGGCCCTTGAATCTTCCAGTATCTCATCAATCTGCAGGCTTGAGGCAATGGAGCGCACCTTCTCCATCTCTACCAGCAGTGTAACCTGGTCGGGTGCCTGGCCGAAACGGTCAATCATATCGCTTTCAACTTCTTCCACTTCTTCAACGGTTTCGCATGATTCAAACCGCTTGTAAAACTCTATTTTCTGACGCTCATCATCAATGTATAATTCAGGAATGTAGAGGTCCATTTTCAGGAAGACCGGTGTGCGGAAGATGTGAACCGGCTTTTCCCCTTTCAGCCTGCGCACCGCGTCCTCCAGCATCTGTGTGTAGAGTTCAAATCCCACGTCCATGATATTGCCCGACTGTTCCTTGCCCAGGATGTTGCCAGATCCCCTGATCTCGAGATCCTTCATGGCTATCTTGAAACCGCTGCCAAGGTCGGCATATTCAGAAATGACATGCAGGCGCTTCTGGGCCACCTCGGTTAAGGGAATATGACGGGGATAAAACAGGTACGCGTACGCCTGGCGAGCCGAGCGTCCCACCCGTCCTTTTAACTGGTAGAGCTGTGACAGGCCGAAGGTGTCCGCCCGGTTTACCACTATGGTGTTCACGTTGGGAATATCAAGTCCCGACTCGATGATGGAGGTGCTTACCAGCACGTCGTATTTCCCGTTAAGAAAGTCGATCATCACCTCTTCCAGTTCGTGCTCGTGCATCTGTCCGTGTGCCACGCAGAATGATGCCTCGGGCACCAGCTTTTTCATCACCATGGCCTGGTCTTCAATGGACTGCACCCGGTTATG
>JAGYNX010000153.1 GCA_018399855.1 Spirochaetota bacterium | reverse complement strand
GGAAGACCCGATTAAAATGCTGATGGAAATCGGGGTTTCAACAGGAGATGTGAATGCTGAATGGGAAAGAATAAAAGAAGGAAAGCTGGTGATCGACCAGGCGAAACTCAACAGCGTATTGACGGAAAAGCCGGATGCTGTTAAAGAGTTCTTTGGCTCAGATTCTGATGGTGACAACAGAACTGATACTGGCATGGCATTCAGGTTGGAAGAGATACTGGATCCGTATGTACGTACGGGTAAGAATATTATTTCAAGCAAAATCAATTTACAGGATGAACAGATAGAAAGTGCGGATAATCGTATTGAAAGGCACGCCCGCCACGTGCAGAAATATGAAGAGAAACTGAGGCAGAAATTTGCTAACATGGAAAAATCCATCTCTGGAGCCAAATCACAGGGTGACTGGCTGAAACAGCAGATGAAGGGTCTGTCCGGAAACAGCGATAAGAAATAGTATCAATCAAACAGGTGAAGAGGTAACAGGTTTTGGAGCTTTTAATAAATGATCATACGGTAGATTTCACCCTGGACAGGGAAAAAGATACAACTGATATAATTACGTCTGTAAATGAATGGGCCCAGGAAAGAAAGCTGGTATTTGCCAGCGTGATTATCGACGGTACCGAGTACATACCGTCAGAAATTCCCACAATTTCTCTTGATGAAGTCAAGGAAATAAACTGTATAGTACAGTCTATAGCAGACATCGTTGTTGATTCTCTCAAAGAGGGTATCGCTTATTGTACACGTGCTGATGATGCACTTGGCAGCCTCGAAGAGGACGGCCCCCTGACCGAGGTGGATGTACACGACCTGGTGGATGGTCTAAGCTGGATGCAGGAAATAGTACTTTCAGTCATATCAATGTTACAGCTTTCCCCATCAGAAATACGTTTCAGGGACGGAACAGTTCAGGAACACTTTGAAAAATTGTCTGAACTCATCATTGAAATACAGTCAGTACCAGTAGAGGAAGCCAGTGATCAGACATTTCTTCAAAGATATACGAAAGCCATACATGATATGGAAGAGCTGTTTAAAATTATTTTAATGAGTGAACAACTGAAAGACCTTATTGTTCAAAGTATTGATTCACCTGATAACCTTTTAAAAGGAATTATGGAACTAAAAGATGAAATGCCTGACATTGCAGAAAAGCTTGAAAAGGCATCAATTGCATATCAGTCTGGGAATGATGAGGGTGGTGCAGAACTATTACAGGACATAATGGACTTTATATACTTTTATATGAGAACCTGTTATCAGCTGACACCTGTTTTTGGAATTGACTTGAAAACTATCACTATTGATGGTGAGTCAATGGATGATATAAATGCCTATGTAAACGAGTTGCTGAATGAAATTGTTGATGTAATGGAAAATAATGACATCATAAGCCTGTCAGATATTCTTGAATATGAATTAAAACCACAATTCGAAAAGCTCACCCGCTATCTTGAAAAGTTGTTGACCGAGTTGCAATCTTTTTCATGATTGAGTGAATAAATTACACATGTTATAATCCTACTGTTATGATACAATAAGTGCAGTGAAAAAAGCGTTCCCAAGCATGTTCCATGAGGAATAACCAGGAGGGGACGTTTTTTATTATATGCTTCATGTGCAACTATGACAGGAGAATGCGATGTCAGACTCGTCTAAAGGCAGCAAGAAACTATGGGGAGGGCGTTTTGGTGATACGACCTCTCATATTACTGAGAAAATTTCATCATCTATTCATTTTGATAAGGTATTGTATCGTCAGGATATCCGGGGTTCCATGGCGCATGCGAAAATGCTCAATGCAATCGGTGTACTGACAGATGATGACTATAAGAATATTACCAGGGGCCTTGAAGATGTTCGTCATGAGATAGAAGAGGGAACTTTTGAGTTTTCAACGTCACTTGAAGACATTCATATGAATATTGAATCAAGACTTACGGAGATGATCGGTGATGCGGGAAAGAGGCTGCATACGGGACGTTCACGTAATGATCAGATTGCACTGGATTTGCGGCTTTTTATCATTGATGCCTGTAATGACATATCTCTTTTGCTGAAGCGTCTTATTCTTGAGCTTGTAACTCTTGCAAACAGGGAAATTGACACGGTTATGCCCGGATATACCCATATGCAGGTGGCCCAGCCCGTCCGTTTCGGTCATCATATGCTGGCGCATGCCTGGGCATTAGTACGTGATTTGCGAAGACTGGAATTTACCCTGTCAAGTTGTGATAACCTGCCCCTGGGTTCTGGAGCCCTGGCGGGGGTGAATTATCCAAGCGACAGGGAAATGCTGCGAAAGGAGCTTGATTTTTCTAAAATTATACCCAACTCCATGGATGGGGTGAGTGACCGGGACTTCGCCCTTGATTTCCTGTATTTTGCCTCAATGCTGGGAATGCACCTTTCACGGTTTTGCGAGGAGCTGGTAATCTGGTCTAGCAGCGAGTTCTCATTCATACGTTTGTCCGATACGGTGACAACAGGTTCGTCAATAATGCCGCAGAAACGAAATCCGGATATCGCTGAACTAATACGGGGAAAGACTGGAAGGCTGTATGGGGACATGATAAGCCTGTTCACCGTTATGAAAAGTCTTCCTCTTACATATAACCGTGATTTTCAGGAAGATAAAGAACCCGTGTTCGACGCGGTTGAAACCGTAATGTTGTCTCTAGAAGGTATGATCGAGATGATTTCATCTATGGAAGTAAATTCTGGCCGTTTGAAAGAAACTGTCTATAGCAATTTTTCAACTGCAACTGATCTTGCTGATTACCTCGTCCAAAAGGGGGTACCTTTCAGACAATCCCATGAAGTGATCGGAAACATTGTCAGGTATTGTGAAAATGAAAAAAAAGATTTCTTTTCTCTGAAACTTGAGGAGATGAAGAAGTTTTCAGATAAGTTTGAGACAGATGCGGTGGATGTTATTAATCCTGAGACATCCACGGAGAGAAAGGCATCATATGGTAGCACTTCAAAAGAAAGTGTGAAAAATCAAATTAAAATGCTGCAAAAAATACTGGAGGGATAAACCTGATGATGGACAACATCACAGGACTTGAATTACTTTCTCCTGTTACTGCGCTTGTTCGAATGTTATTTGCACTGGCTGCCGGTTTTTTGGTCGGTTTTGAGAGAGAACGGCAGTATCAACCGGCTGGTTTGAGAACACACATGGTACTGGCCCTGGGTGCCTGCACAATAATGATTCTTTCTTTATATATACCCGCCACCTTCATTGATCAATTTGCAAATTCAGATCCGGCTCGTTTATCTGCGCAGGTGATTAGCGGAATCGGTTTTCTTGGTGCTGGTGCAATTTTCAAATATGGATTCAGTATACGAGGACTCACAACGGCCGCAACAATATGGACAACATCTGGTATCGGACTGGTGTTCGGAGCTGGATATTATATGCTTGGTGTGATATCAACAGTATTGCTTGTCATAGTGTTGCAGGTTTTTGAACGAATAGAAAACTGGCTGGTAGAACAAAGAAAGATCAGGATTTTACAGGTGACTTTCTATTCAGCCGAGATAACCCCTAAGCAGGTTATGAATGTGGTTAAGATGTTCAAGGATGATATTGAGGTAAGACAGGTTTCTATAACCGAAGATGTTGAGAACAAAACCACTGATATTGAGATTAACTGTAGAATAGATGAAGATATAAGCATCAGGCAATTATTCAACAGCATAAAAGAACTGGGTAGTATTAAAACATTGCGTATTGATTAAAGCTCAAGTTGTTCGCATAACCACTGGGCCATTTTATAGTCATGTTGAGTTGTTATTTTGATATTTGTATAACTGCCTTCAACCGCGTAAACCCGGTAACCGGCATTTCTAACCAGTGATATGTCATCTGTGGCGCCGGTTACACCTTCTTTGCTGCTTTTCATGTGTGCGTCTGTAATTACTGAATATTTAAATGATTGGGGAGTTTGCGTATAGTGCAGAAGCTTCCTGTCCAGGGTTCTCTGTACTGTTTCTTCGCGTATTTCTGTAATCGTGTCAATGGCAGGAACATACACACCTGCCGCACCGTGCTTACCAGTCATTATGATACAGTTGGTTATAATGTCGGAATATACGAATGGCCGGGCCGCATCATGGAAAAGCAGAATGTCCTCCTGGTCAAATGTATATGACTGCATAGCGTTCCACGAAGATTGCTGTCGGGTATCGCCACCTTTTACGGTGTGCAGATATTTTGATATCGAATATTCCCTGGAAATATTTTCAATTCTATCATGATAGGACGCAGGAAGTACCGTGATTATATTGTCAACCAGAGGGTGATTTTCAAACGCATGTAAAGACCAGGTTATGACCGGTTTATCGCCGAGAGGTAAGAACTGCTTGGGCTCATTGCCGCCCAGTCTCGTTCCTGTCCCACCGGCAAGGATTATCGCGTAAGTTGCCATTTTTTAATCCGGAAAATAATTAGTATTCAGTAATCACAATAATTAAACCGGGATCAGATTATGTAAAGAAAATAATCAGCTGCTGACTTAAAGAGATATCTTTTTTAATTGACATCTTATTTCAGTTCAATGACTGTAATGAATCATTAAAATCAGGATTTAAGGATAATTATGAAGCTTGTAATAAATATACCGTGTTTAAACGAAGAACAAACGTTACCGCTCGTTCTTGAAGAAATTCCAAAATCAATTAAGGGCATAGACAAGATTATCGTTCAGGTCGTAGATGATGGCTCTACTGATAATACCAGGGAAGTGGCTGAGAAATATGGATGCAGGGTCATTTCACATAAATCCAATCATGGTCTTGGTATAGCTTTCAAGTCAGGGATGGAGGCAGCACTGGAAGATGGTGTAGATATAATGGTAAATACTGATGCTGATAATCAGTATCCTTCCAGGTATATACCAGACCTTATTCAGCCCATTATAGAGAAAAGGGCTGACGTGGTTATTGGTGACAGGCAGACATGGAAGGTGAAACACTTCAGTGTATTTAAGCGGTTTTTGCAATGGTTTGGTAGTGCAACAGTGAGAATGTTTACGCAAACTGATGTAAAAGATACTGTATCCGGTTTCAGGGCATACTCTCATGAAAGCCTGCTAAGGTTAAACGTGACAACCCGGTTCAGTTATGTTCTCGATACCATTATGCAGTGCGCAAAAAAGAACCTGAAGATTGAATCCGTTAAAATTACAACCAATGAGCCGACAAGGGATTCCCGTCTTTTCAAAAATATGTTTCAGCATATACGAAAATCAGGATTAAATCTTTTG
>JAGYNX010000152.1 GCA_018399855.1 Spirochaetota bacterium | reverse complement strand
GATCTGATAATCAGGCTTGACAGGCTGTATAATTATTTTGACAACAAAAAGCAAGATCCTTCTACCCGGAAGAAAATAGATGAACTTCGCAAACTCATCGATAACAGGTCATTAACTTATTACGAAAGGATGCGTAAAAAGTGTCAAAATCCCTTTGCAATTCTTGAGAAAAATACATGCAGCGGATGCCACATGGTTATTCCACCTGCTGACATGAGCAATATAAAGGAATTAAATAGAATTGCCGTATGTACATACTGTGGACGATTTCTGATAATATTATAAGGATAAGTAACCTGGTATAATCATCCTGGGTATTACATCAGGTTTCTGAACCTGTAGGCAAGCCATTCAAGGAAAAACTGCAAAAGTGATCTTTTTTCCCAGTTTTCCAACAGAAGTTCATGGCTTTTTTTCAGGTCATCATAAAAGGTATTCACCATCTCTTCACCGAATTCGTTGTCAAGCACGATGGCGTTTATTTCGCGGTTCTTCTTAAAACTTCTCCTGTCGAGATTTGAAGAACCAACGGTTGACCATATTCCATCGATTACCGCGGTCTTCGCGTGTAGTATATTATCCTGGTATTCAAAAACATTAATATTGTGCTTCAGGTATCTCTTGTAAAGATACCTGCTGGCATACTGTACAAATGGCAGGTCGCTTTTTCCTGGCAGTATGAGACGTACATCTACCCCCCGCATGGAAGCCTTTACCAGTGCCCTGTATATCTTTCTGTCGGGTATAAAATAAGCGTTTGTGATAAATATTGATTCATGGGCGTGTTTTATGGCGGTAAGATAGGCAAGCTGAATGGGTTTGATCCCCTTTCGAGACATACTGCTTAATGTCATGACCAGTTTATTGCCTTTTTCTTGTACCGGCGGAAAATGCTTGTTAAAGTTAATCATGGCCCCGCCCTGCCGATGCCAGTTCTCCATGAAAAAGAACTCGATCATCCTTACCGCGGGGCCTTCAATTTTCAGATGAGTATCCCGCCAGTTGTGACCTTTAAGCTTTTTACCGGCATATTCCAGGCCGATATTCATACCCCCGACGAATGCCGCTTCACCATCAACCACCAGGATTTTTCGATGATCCCTGAAGCTTATATTCCAGACCTTGCGCCATGGGATGAGGGGATGAAATTTCACTAGCTCCACCCCTCCTTTTCGCATATAGCTGAACAGCTCAGGAGAGGTGGCGATACACCCGATAGCATCATAGATGACATTAACCTCTATGCCTTCCTGCGCCTTCTCAACTAGCAGCCCGGCCATCTTCCAGCCTAACTCGTCGCTGTTGAAAATATATGTTTCAAGGTTAATACTTAACCGGGCATTCTGTATAGAGTTGAAAAAGCTGTTAAAACAGGTATCGCCGTTTGTAAAAAGGGTGAGTTTGTTGCCATCTGAAAACTCCCCCAACCCGTAACTTTTTATTTCTCGCAGAAAGTGTGGAAGGAAAAACCGGTTCTTGATCTTTCTCGTAATCTGGCTGTAGGACATGGAAAAGCGTGGTTCCGATCGTGGAGGACGCTTTTTCTTTTGCAACTTCTTTTCTAACCGGGAACCCGCTTTCTTTTTGTTAGCCATACCTCTTATCTATTCGACTCAGTGATGTGTCTCTACTTTTTCCAGAGAATCATCCCTGTTATCGTTATTATTGTCTTTGTTTTCTTCTTTCTTTTCAACCGGCTTGAAGTAAATCGAATGACCCTTTACCCCCGCATACAACCTGGTATATCCCGCGCACTTGCCGTTAAGAAGTTCAACCGCCAGGGCATCCTCGATCTCGCTTTGAATAGTTCTTCTCAGGTACCGCGCACCAAACTTTTCATGAAAACCTTTTTCTGCCAGATAACTTCTAACCCGGGGTGAAAATTCCAGTTCCAGGTTTCGTTCAGCCAGCCTGTCGTTCACTTCGTTAAGCATAAGGTCGACGATCTTTCGTATATGCTTTCGATCAAGCTTATGGAAATATACTGTTTCATCAACACGGTTGAGAAATTCAGGACTGAAAAGTTGCTTCACCTCGTCCCCAACCCGTTCGTTGTCCCTCTCTTCAGTAGATTCGTCACCAAATCCCATCTTGGACATCTTGTTGAATTCGCGGTTTCCGATATTTGATGTCATAATGATGACAGTATCCACAAAGCTGGTTGACGATCCGAAGTTGTCGGTCAATTCACCCTCTTCAAGAACCTGCAACAATATATTGAATACATCAGGATGTGCCTTTTCAATCTCGTCAAAGAGTATTACCGAGTATGGCCTGCGTTTTACTTTCTCGGTAAGCTGTCCCCCTTCATCGTATCCCACGTAGCCTGGTGGGGCACCGATGAGCCGGGACACACTGTGTTTTTCCATGTACTCGGACATGTCAAGCCGTATGAGGGCATTTTCATCATCGAATAGAAATTCTGCCAGTGTTTTGGCCAGTTCTGATTTACCAACGCCAGTGGGTCCGAGAAAAATAAATGAGCCTATTGGCCTGTTTGCGCTTCTGAGCCCGGTTCGTGATCTGCGAATTGCCCGGCTCACCACCTCTATGGCATTGTCCTGTCCGATAATCCGCTCGTGCAGTTCGTCTTCCATGCGAAGCAGTTTCTGCGTTTCATTCTCTTCCATCTTCTCAACGGGAATCTTTGTCCACTGGGCTACGATTGTGGCGATCTGATCTTCATCAACCACGATCTCGTAATCATTTATCTTCTGCTGCCAGTCATTAACTTTCTGAGACAGCAATACTTTCTTTTCCTTGATATAATCCCTGAGTGAAGCTGCCTGCTCATATTCCTGTGCCTTCACCAGTTCATTTTTCTTTTCGTTCAATTCGCCAATTTCTTCTTCAAGTGATTCAATATCACCCGGCCTGTCACAATTTTCAAGCCTTGCCTTTGAACCTGCCTCATCAATAACATCGATTGCTTTATCCGGCAGAAACCTGTCGTGAATATACCTGTCTGCATACACAACAGCCTGCTTCAGGGCATCCTCGGTGTACTTGACCTTGTGATGTTCCTCGTAACGTTCTTTAAGCCCCAGGAGAATCTCTTTAGCTTCTTCTACATTCGGTTCTTCAACGAGCACCTTCTGGAAACGCCTTTCAAGGGCCGCGTCTTTCTCTATATGCTGCCGATACTCGTTCAGCGTTGTGGCACCTACGCATTGCAATTCACCACGGGCAAGAGCAGGCTTCAAAATATTAGCCGCATCAATGGCACCTTCAGCGGCTCCTGCCCCAATAATAGTATGCAGCTCATCGATGAATATGATGATATTGTCCGCGCTTTTAATCTCTTTCATGATACGCTTGAGGCGTTCTTCGAACTCGCCGCGATACTTGGTACCCGCGACCACTGATGCCAGGTCAAGTGAAAGAACCCGCTTCTTCTGCAGCGGTTCAGGCACCTGCCTGTTAATAATTCGCTGGGCAAGCCCTTCAACGATTGCGGTTTTACCCACTCCTGCCTCACCGATAAGTACGGGGTTGTTTTTTGTCTTGCGTGACAAAATCCTTATGACACGGTCTATCTCCTCGTATCTTCCAATAACGGGATCAAGCATATTGTCCGCAGCAAGCCTGGTAAGTTCCTGGGCAAACTCATCAACCGTGGGGGTTTTACTTTTCTCAGAACCCTTTGTTCCGGTATATCCCGGTGTCTGAACTCCCAGGATTTTCAGAATCTCGGCCTTCACCACGTTATAATCAATACCAGCCCGTATCAGGTTATCGATGCCGGCACATGTCCCTTCCCTGAAGATTGAAAGTAACAGGTGTTCGGTTCCGATATAATTGTTTTTCAACTTGCGGGCTTCATCCTTGGATATCTCGATTATGCGGTTATACCTCGCACTGAGTGGAACATTTCCAAGAATAATTGTAGTACCTGATTTTCTTACTGACATCTCTATATTCTTTCTCAGCAGCTCAAAGTTAACTCCCATATTCTTGAGAATGCGGGCAGCTACCGAGTCATCGTCTTTTAAAAGGGCCAGAAATATGTGTTCAGGCCCCAGGGAATCAGAATTAAGTCTTCGACCCTCTGATTGCGCATAAACCTCTAGTACCTTTTTAGATCTTTTAGTGTAATCAAACATAATTAACTCCTGTTATTCGAGCTGTTCTCTTAAAAAAGCGGCCCGAAAACTGTCACATTCTTCAACACTGGCAAATTCTACGCTTACCAGTTTTTGCAGATGCGACATCTGTATAGTAACCATTAAATCATTAATTTTCCACAAATCAATATTTTTGATCACTGACAATATGACACCAAGCCGTACCATTGATAAATTCTCCATTGCCTCTACGAAACTGATTGAACGGGCGAATTTCAATACCCCCAGCGAACGCCAGATCGTATCTTCCAGTTCACTCCTGTGTTCAACCCCGTAATCATCCCTTGCTTCATTTTCAAGATCCATCACCATGTTGGTGATCCTGTCCATCTCCTCGATAATATCCACCTCAGATACTCCGAGAGTTATCCGGTTAGACAGGATGAACATATTCCCAACCGTTCGGCTGCCCTGTATCATTGTTCCCTTCATCTGTCCCCCTGCCTCTTTCACCATCTTTATCACCTCAGAAATGTTTTTCATCAGCGACAGCATGGGCAGGTGGACGATTGTTGACACCCTCATTCCTGTGCCAGCATTTGAGGGACAGGCGGTAAGGTAGCCGAAATCATCCCTGTAAGCGTATGAGATATGCCGGTTGATCTCGTCATCAACAACATTGGCTAACATGTAGGCCTCGGTTAACTGAAAACCAGGCTTGATAACCTGAATTCTCAGGTGGTCCTCCTCGTTGATCAGCACCATGAATTCTTCATCATCGGCCATCATCACCGAGCTCTTATCGGACAATTCCAGTTCACGGGTTATTACGTTTCTCTCACGTAAAAATCGTTTATCCTCAGTGGATAACTGGTCCATCCTGATTATGCTCATTTTCCCTGAAAATTCTGCATGCTGCATCAGCCTGTCAACCATGCCATTTAAAAAATTTGTCTCAACAGAATCCATATTTCCGGGAAATGGCAATGTGGCAAGGTTTCTTGCCAGTCGTACCCTTGTTGAAAGTACTACATCGGGATATGGACCCGAACGCGACCAGAAACCCGGTTTTTCCAGAAGATGATCAAACATGTTTTCCTCTACTCACTATCTCCAGATTCGAGAATTTGAATTTCATCCCGTAATACTGCCGCTTCTTCGTATCGTTCTTCACGAACTGCTTTCTGCATTTTCTTCTTTAACTCTTGAAGTGTCATGGTTGCTGTTGACGACTTCCCTTTCTTCTCGAGGAGCATTAACCCCCTGTTGCCCTGTTCA
>JAGYNX010000151.1 GCA_018399855.1 Spirochaetota bacterium | reverse complement strand
GCATGAATTAACATCTGAATTCAGCGACGAAGATTCCCTTACAGTTGAAATACACGCACCCGAGGCCGCTCCCAGGTATTGCGGGCTTGTTATAAAAAACATTAAGATCCAGCAATCACCTGACTGGCTGAAAGCCATGGTAACATCCATCGGGATGAGGCCCATAAACAATATCGTCGATATTACCAACTACGTGATGGCTGAAATGGGTGAACCCATGCACGCCTTCGACAGGAAAAAGCTGAAGGGAAACCAGATCATCGTTCGAATGGCTGAAGAAGGTGAACAACTCACCACACTTGATGACCAGGAACATACACTTACCAGTGAAGACATCGTCATCGCTGATGCGGGTGGAGCCATAGCACTGGCGGGTGTAATGGGCGGTGGTGACAGTGAGATTGATGATGACACTACCGAGATAGTTCTTGAAGCTGCAAATTTCAACCCGGTTAATATTCGAAAAACCGCTACACGATATACTCTGAGAACGGAGGCCGCCATTCGGTTTGAGAAGTCACTTGACCCGGAGCTGTGTTCCGCGGCAATTATCAGGTGTTATGACCTTGTAAAGCAGCTGATACCCGATGCAAAGGCTGTAACCCCCATAGTTGATGCCTACCCTGATCCCGTGACACCTGTTACAGTACAGGTATCAACAGATACCATTAGAAAAAAGCTGGGATATGACCTGGAAGACAGCAAAATTACCGGTATTCTCGAGAGTCTTGATTTTCAACTTAAAAACACAAAGGGCAATCTTGATATCACGGTTCCCACCTACCGGGCCACAAAGGATGTTTCATTACCCGATGATATCGTTGAAGAAGTTGGACGAATATTTGGGTATGATAATATTCCACCTTTGCCTCCGTTTGTGCCCTGCGAACCTCCGGCTAGAAATGAAAAACGTCTTTTTGAACGAAAGATAAAACAGGTTCTGGTTCGAGACCACCATATGATTGAAGTAAGTAACTATTCATTTGTTGGCAACCAGGCACTTGACATTCTTGGCATCAATGAAGATGCGGAGCTGCGTCTGCAAAACCCTCTTTCACAGGATCAGGACCGCCTGCGAAGAAGTCTTGTACCCAATATCATCAGGAATATTTTAACCAATCAGAGATACAATGATAGTTTTTCAATCTTTGAGATGGGACGAATATACTTGAAAAAGGACCGTACATCACCAGAACTTGCCCGTGAAGAAACACGTATTACAGGGGTATACTATCAAAAGAAGCCTGCAGAGCCGTTGTTCTATGCCGCGAAGAAATGCGTAAAGGACATCATCAAACAGTCTCACCGCGATGGTATTACGCTTGTGCCGGCAACTGATAGACTTGCTCCATACATGCATCCAGGAAGAAGTATGCGTGTACTGAGCGGGAAAGAAGAGATCGGCATGATCTACGAGCTTCACCCTGCTGCAAGGGAATCCTTTGAGATCAGGGGAGAAGCCGCGTTGTTTGACATCAGCCTTGACGGACTTCTTGCCGCCTCAATGGATTCAATGATGTTCAGTGAGCTTCCTCGTTTTCCCGATGTACCTTTTGAATTATCAGTTATCGCGGACAGGCTTGAATATACCGAAACTATCCGGTCACTTATACACTCAGTTGACAACCAGTTTATAAAAGGCATCGACGTATTGTCAGTCTATAGTGGCAAGCCCATACCCGATGGGAAAAAATCGGTATCACTGAAAATAACTTTCGCTTCTGATACAAAAACTCTGGCTCCAGAAGAAATAGAATCACTTCAAAACAGGGTTATCAAAAAGGTTGAAAAAGCAGGGTATTCCCTGCGCAAATAGAAATACCGCCTTCTTCATGAAGATATACTATCAAAGTTGCCGGTGAATTGATTCAATAACCAGATCGCCGGCAACATCTTCATGATATCGAACCTGCACTTTCTTCCCCACAAACATTTTCACTTTCTTCATGTAGTTATGCATATCCTGCCTTGCGTCTTTCATTGTGCCGTGTTCGGTAAAGAAATTCTTTACGAATACCATTTTGTTATTATCATCATCCAGTCCAAATACCATTACCTGCTGCAGGTCATTGGCTGTAACCCCGGTAACTACGATGGAACCTGTTTTAGTCTGAGGTTTATCCTGTGAACATTCCCTGAGGCTGCAGGCCGTGAACATTACGAATACAATGGTTACCCATATCACAAGTACATTCTTCTTCATATTCACAATCCTCATAAACTTTCACGTTCCCATTTCAAATGAGCCCTGTTCTTCTTCAGCATTGTTTCTTCAGGCTTGAACATGGTGTACTCTTCCCACAACTCTTTAGTAAAATATTCCACTTGAAGCCTGACACCATCCTTACATTTTTCTGTTGGGTTCTTTTTAAAGTCAAACATATGGTTCCATGATATAATCTCAAAGCATACAGGTGTACTTAACGGCCCGTCAACCGTAACATCTTTATGTTTAACCGAAAAGTCCTGCGGATTGTAATCAGCTGCAGTTTCGTATTCAAGCCGTATTATCCTGCCCTTCGGTGATATCACCATACCCACTACTTCGACATCACCTTTGCCGAACATAACACGCTGAAGACTGAGCCCCCCTGTATACAGGTTTCTCGAAAGAAAGGGCATCAGTCCTTCCGCGTTGTTCTCCTCTTTTCCCCATATGAAATGATATGCCAGGTGAATATTACCATCGGTATCCCTGCTTGCACGATATAAGAGACGAACTGGCTCATCGAAACTTTCACCGGGAATCACAATGGGAACATACCGTTGAGCCACGCTGCCAACTCTAACCGGCGTATAGCCTTCTATATCTGTACTATGCACCTGTACTGTTGATGTGAGCTTTACGTATGCATAAAAAATTATTGCGAATACTATCACCAGTATTGCGTACTTTCTTGATCTCTTCATTATATATTATTTCTCCTGTCAGCATGATATCAATATGAACTGTAAGTATGTAACATTACCATTATGTACTGTCAAATACAATCTTTACCCTTGACCTTTCATGAACAGTACTGTATGGTATAATATATCAATATAAAGACAAAAGGATTCCAAAAATGATAGATAAACTTGAATTTACGAAAATTGAAGGATCACATAAACCGGGTGATATTACGGTATATGCCCTCTCTACCTGTGGCCATTGCCGCAGGGCACTCAATTTTCTTGATGAGAAAAACGTTGAATACAGGTATGTATATGTTGATCTTTTGCCTGTTGAAGAAAAAAACGCTGTAAAGGATGACCTGAAAGCGAAGTTTCCCGATTCACGGGTTGCGTTCCCCTTTCTTGTAATGGATAATTCAAAGCAGCTTACGGGATTCAAAAAGGATGAATGGAAAAGCACACTTTCATTATAGAGCCGGAGGAAAGGTATGCCTGATATACACAACAAAACATTTGATGATACTATAAAATTTGTCACAATGGTGGCCCAAAAGAAAAACTGGTACCTTCACCCTGAAAAGGAATTTCTTGATATTCTCATTGAAGGACTGACTACCAATTATAACCGGTATGGCTACTTTGCCTGTCCATGCAGGGATGCTGATGGCATACGGGAAAAGGATAAAGATATCATATGTCCATGCGAATACTGTGTTCCCGATCAGGAAGAATATGGACACTGTTATTGCGGACTGTACCTCACACCAGAGTTTCACAACACAGGAATATCTCCTGATTCAATTCCGGAGCGCAGACCTGAATAAGTTTTTTTATCTTGACGAATTCCTGCCATACTATATGTTGTTTTAAGAATTAAAAGATAGTAACTAATGATCTTTAAAACCGGGGTGGTTTCGACCTGAGATAATACCCGATGAACCTGAACTGGGTAATGCCAGCGTAGGGAAATAGTTTGTGCAATAATAAACCGTTTTTCACTGCACTTCATGTTACCGTTAAATAGCAGGCTGTTTCCCTTGAAACAGCTTTTTAATTTTACGGAGGACAAAATGACACTTCTTGAATCAGCGAAAAATGGTATAGTTACCGAATCCATGCGCATAGTAGCACAAGATGAAAATATTGACCATGAATCAGTGTGCAGAAGTATCGCCGAAGGACACCTGATAATTCCACAAAACATACATCATAATTTTCACCCGGTAGGCATCGGGAAAGGGCTCACCACAAAGATAAACGCAAATATTGGAACATCCATGGATCATCTTGATATTAACGAAGAGATGGATAAGCTTGAAGCAGCAATACAGGCTGGAGCCCATAGTGTTATGGACCTGTCAACCGGTGGTGACCTTCGAAGCATACGAAAAAAGATACTTGCGGCTTCTACCGTAATGACCGGATCGGTACCCATATACGGTGTTGCATCCATCCTTGCATCTGAAGAACGAAACATCACCGAAATGACAGCTGATATGCTATTTGACGAGATTGAACTGCAATGCAGTGAAGGAATAGACTATATAACCGTTCATTGCGGCGTTACCATGAAAGCAGTTTCACTTGCGGGCAGTGATAACAGGATCTGCGGCATAGTAAGCCGGGGTGGATCATTGCTTGCGGCGTGGATGCATCATCATAACAGGGAAAATCCACTTCTTGAATACTATGACAGGCTGCTGGAAATCGTTAAAAGATACGATGTAACGCTCAGTCTTGGTGACGGTATGCGCCCCGGTGCACTTGCAGACGCAACCGACAGGGCGCAGGTTGAAGAACTGGTAACGCTTGGAGGACTGGCCGAAAGAGCGCGAATTGCCGGTGTACAGGTGATGATAGAAGGCCCGGGACATGTACCTCTTAACCAGATCGCCACCAATGTACAGATGGAAAAAGAAATCTGTAACGGCGCTCCTTTCTACGTGCTTGGCCCCCTTACCACCGATTGCGCTCCCGGTTATGATCATATTACCGGTGCCATCGGCGGAGCCCTCTCAGCTTATCACGGGGCTGATTTTCTCTGTTACGTTACCCCCGCCGAGCATCTATGCCTGCCTGTAGTTGAAGATGTAAGAATGGGGGTTATCAGTTCGCTCATTGCCTCCCATTCAGCAGATGTGGCAAAGGGAATTCCCGGTGCAGTTGAAAGGAATGTGGAGATGTCACGGTGCAGAAAAGATCTGAACTGGACTGGCATGTTCGATCTTGCCATTGATCCGCTTGTACCCAGGATGAGAAAAAAGATAAGCGATAACAGCGAAGATGATGTATGTACAATGTGTGGAAAACTCTGCGCAATACACACGCATAATGATATTTGCGATGAAAAGAAATGATCTTTCCGGATTATTGGGAATTGAAAATAATTTTTATAACAATAATCTATGAAATTGCAATTTACATAATTATTTAACCGCAGATAAATGGAATTAAGTGAAAAGTGAAAA